>CAIXZI010000647.1 GCA_903923915.1 uncultured Bacteroidota bacterium | reverse complement strand
TCAACAAAGACACAAAGTAAAGTTATGGATAGTAAGTAAGTTTGTTGAGTTCAATAATTCAACAAATATTGTTTATGAATTTCCTGAAGAATTTAGACCTGCGCTTGATACAGAAGAAGAAAGCAAACCACAAAAAGCAAATACCGAAATTGCTCAATATGATGTAGAACTCTATGATTTAATAACTGCAAATTTACTTTCTGCATCAAATAAATTAACAATGGTTTATAAACCACGCAATGGGCAACAACAAAAATATGAAGCGGAAATATTAGAAGATGGATCACTTGAAGTTTTAGGGCAAATTTTCAGTAGCCCAAGTTATGCGGCATTAGCAGGAATTAAAGCGGCTGGTAGTGACAGAAAAACCGTTAACGGATGGACTTCATGGAAGACATTAAACGGTCAAACATTAGCAGAACTTAGAGAGAGATTATTAAATACAGTTACCGTTTAATTATAGTTATTAATACCACTTACATATTTTCTGACTATTTATATCCTCTTAACACTCCAGGCTTGTGGCTTATCATTAAAAAGAACTTTGGTTTGTGCCCAAACATCTTTAAACAAATCCGAATCGCGATAAGCTCCCAGATACGCTTCTTCCTGCCAATGGCTATATGTAAAATAAACATTGGGTGTGTTTATATCATTCAGCAATTCCAAATGAACACAGCCTTCAAAGCTTAAAATTTTCTCTTCATACTTATCAAAGATTTTTAAGAAATCTTGTACTTTCTCCGGAGCAAAACTTAATTTTACAATGCGTATAATCATAATTTAATCTTCAAACTGTATAGAAATATTAAAATCGGTATTGGTGTGCATGCTTTTTGGAAACAATAATTTACTTGCTTTCTCTCGGTTAATGGCAATTTCTAAATAGCCAAAGGTGTTAAATAAAGCTAAGGCCGTGTTGGCACTTACGTCATCATAATCATTTACAATTTTTTCAATTTCTACACCCGGTAAACTAATTACAAATTTTCTTCCGGCACTTTCAGCTTCAAAAAATGCTTTGGTAATATTGGTTACTACGTTTCCAAAATCGTCAATGTGCAAGCATCTTCCAATAATAGATTGCGGCGTAACCGTTGGCATAAATTGCATCAACTGCACATAATCGTTACAAGACTTTAAAATATCGGGCTGAGTAGTTAATGCTTGCAAAGCCTTTACCATAGCATCTTTTAAGAAAAATAACCCCGCATCAAACTCGGTACTGGCAAAATAAAAAACTTTTGCTTTGTCATTATTTTGCAACAAGGTAATAAAGCCATTATCTAAGCAAATTATTTTTTGATTGTCAATTTCAATATATAATAAACGTTTGGCTGTTTCCTGACTTTTCACGCCTACCAAATGAATGGTGCCCGCCGGAAAAAATTTATAAGCGTTTCCAAAAATATATGCTGTATGTGTAAGATTGAACTTTTCTACATCATGACTAATATCTACAATGCTTGCTCCTTCTATATTAGACAAGATAGCAGCCTTAACCAAAGCCACATAATTGTCTTTGATACCCAAATCGCTGGTAAGAGTTATGAGCGGCATTGTTTAATCTTGTTAGTAAAATATAAGTAGTGCTGTAAAAGTAATATATAATTTTGTGTGTAATAATATATCGTAATTTATTTTGAGCGAAAAAACCATAAACATAGATGCCTTCGAACCCGTTGAGTTATATGGGGTAAACGATGTTAAGCTAAATGTTATCAAAAAATATTTTCCAAAACTGCGTATTGTAGCACGTGGTTTTGATATAAAATTAATGGGCGATGATTCTGAAATTTTGCGTTTCGAAAAGAAATTAAAATTATTATCTGATCATTACCATAAAGCCGGAACACTAACAGAGGCTTCTATCGACAGGCTTCTTGGGCAAACGGGCGATAACATTATTGAAAAAAGTGCCGATACCGGAAGCGATATTATTTTATTTGGTGTTACCGGAAACGCAATAAAAGCCCGTACGGAAAATCAAAAGCTAATGGTAAAATCTATCTTAAAAAATGATATGATGTTTGCTGTTGGCCCTGCCGGAAGCGGAAAAACATACACCGCCGTTGCTTTAGCCGTTAGAGCGTTGAAAAATAAAGAAGTAAAAAAAATAATACTTACACGTCCTGCAGTTGAAGCAGGAGAAAATCTTGGTTTTTTGCCGGGTGATTTAAAAGAAAAGTTAGACCCATACTTACAACCTTTGTATGATGCTTTGTACGATATGCTTCCGCCTGATAAATTAAACCAGTACATTGAAGCACAGGTTATACAAATTGCACCGCTTGCTTTTATGCGCGGGCGCACGCTTGACGGTGCTTTTGTAATTTTAGACGAGGCGCAAAACACTACGCAAAGTCAGATGAAAATGTTTTTAACGCGTATGGGCAGTAACGCTAAGTTTATTATCACAGGAGATACTACGCAGGTAGATTTGCCTCGCAATCAATCATCTGGTTTAATACAAGCCATTCAATTATTAGAGAAAGTAAAAGGCATAGATTTTATTTATTTGCAATCAGAAGATATTATTCGTCATAAATTGGTAAAAGAAATTATTGCCCGTTATGATGATGACAAAAAGTAAAATGGTAAATTGCATAAATTTAATATTATGAAAATTCTTCCAAAAATATTTTTTATTATAATTCTTGTAGGAGTTGTGTTTTTAAACACGACTTGTAGTGATGAAAGATGGCTTTTCAAAGTCACTTTTAAGGGATATGTATATGATTCACTTGGAGGTAAGCCGGTTGAAGGAATTTGGGTTAGTTTACGTGCTTGTGAAAGTGGGGAACAACGTAATCAATGCCAAATGTATGATGTTGGACAAGCTAAAACCGATGCTTCCGGATATTTTTATATTCATGATAATGCAGCCAGATCAGGTAGATATACACCTTTTATTCGTGGGGTAAATCTTGACGGAAACGTTAATACAACTGCTTCCATGTTATCATCGAAATACAAATATATTTATTTAAACAAAATCCCTTAAGACAATTATAACGTTACTCATGAACGCATTAACCGAAACAAAATTCAACTTTAAAAACCAAACATCTTTTTACAAAGGAAAAGTAAGAGATGTTTATACTATTGCAAATAAATATTTGGTGATGGTTGCATCCGATCGTATTTCTGCCTTTGATGTGGTATTACCAAAAGGCATTCCATATAAAGGGCAAGTACTTAATCAAGTAGCTTCTAAATTTTTGCAAGCAACAGCAGATATCGTTCCTAATTGGATGCTAGCAAATCCCGACCCGGTTGTTACGGTTGGAAAAATGTGTACGCCGTTCAAAGTCGAGATGGTAATACGCGGATATTTAGCCGGACATGCAGCAAGAACTTACGCAAGTAACTTACGCGAACTTTGCGGTGTGAAATTAGCAGAAGGATTAAAAGAAAACGATAAACTTCCAGAGCCAATTATTACGCCTACTACTAAGGCAAGTGAAGGACACGATATGGATATTTCTCGTGAAGAGATTTTAAAACAAGGCATTGTAAGCGAAGAACATTATTTGCAACTTGAAAAATATACACGTGCGCTTTACCAACGTGGGACTGAAATTGCTGCCAAACAAGGCCTTATTTTAGTAGATACTAAATACGAATTTGGTTTGGGCGATGATGGTAAAATTTATTTGATAGATGAAATTCATACGCCTGATTCTTCGCGCTATTTTTATTTAGAAGGATATGATGAGCGTCAGAAAAAAGGCGAACCACAAAAACAATTGAGTAAAGAATTTGTGCGCCAGTGGTTAATTGCCAATAATTTTCAGGGTAAAGACGGACAAACCATCCCTGAAATGAGTGATGAATGGGTAAATGAAATTTCTAACCGATATATTGAATTGTACGAAAAAATTACCGGAGAAGGGTTTATTCGTCATGATGCGAAGAATTTAACCGAGAGAGTAGAAACAAACATTAACACTTATTTACAAACATTAAACTAAAGCATTTTGGTAAACCCAATGCTATTTGTATTTTCGCAAAAAAAATTGATATGGCACAGATACACATTACAGGAATTGAATACGTAGAATTGAACCAAGACGAGGTAGAATTTACTTATAAGCCCGATGTACCTAAGCTTAAATTGGTAGGCACTGTTTATGAAGCTACTGAAGAAAGCGAAGAAGATGATACGTTAAGCGTAGTGTTTTTAACTCAAAATCAGTTAAATAAAGTGCTTTTAAACAAAGAAGTTGAATTAAAAGCTATTGAAGACGGTAAATGGCAAACTCAAAAACCATTAACTAAAGAGCAAATTAAAAAAATTGGCTTGGTTTCTTTAGAAAGTGAATATTTAGGTAAATCTGGCGACCACAAATGTTTTGAGGTTACTAAAGTAGAGCAATAAACCTTTTTTTATTGAAAAATGAAATGCTTTTCGGGGAAACCGGGAAGCATTTTTTATTTGGGGTATTTCTCGCAAATACGCAAAGGTTGGTTTGTATTTGCGTTAGGGATTTGTAACGGAAATCCTTTTAGGTAATCCTAAAAGATTGAAG
>CAIXZI010000646.1 GCA_903923915.1 uncultured Bacteroidota bacterium | reverse complement strand
CAAATCAATTGAACGTGCACAGAAAAAAGTAGAAGAAAATAACTTTGGTACACGTAAGCGTTTAATTGAGTATGATGATGTAATGAACGTGCAGCGCGATGTAATTTACAAACGTCGTAAAAACGCTTTGTTTGGCGATAAATTAAGCCTTGATATTGCAAACGTAATGTTTGATGTAAGTGATGATATTGTTCAGGCTTTTCATGCTGATAAAGATTATGATGGTTTAAAATTAGAATTACTTAAAACATTCTCAATCGATGCACCATACACGGTGGAAGAATTCAATAAAAAATCGGCTGATGATATTGCGGCACTTACATTTAATGCAGCATACAAACATTACAAAGAAAAAAGCGAATTTGTAGCGCAATTGGTAATGCCGGTTGTTAGTGATGTTTACTTAAATCCAAACAATCAATTTGAGAATATTGTAACGCCTTTTACAGATGGAATTCGCAGCATACAGGTTTTAGCAAATCTTAAAAAATGCTATGATACCAAAGGTCGCGATATGGTGTTAACGTTTGAAAAAACAGCAACGCTTGCTTCTATTGATGATGCCTGGAAAGAACATTTACGCGAGTTGGATGATTTAAAACAATCGGTTCAAAATGCTTCTTTAGAGCAAAAAGATCCATTGCTTATTTACAAATTAGAATCGTTTAATTTGTTTAAAGACATGGTAGCCAAAACCAATAAAGAAATCATTACATTTTTGGTTAAAGGTTCTTTACCTCAACAAAATAACGAAGAAGCTAAACCACAAGTTCGTTTTAACGCGCCTGTTTCTCAACCAAAACAACAATTAGTTGAAAGCAGAACTGAAGCCAGTGCAGATGATGAAGCGCCAAAAGCTAAACCTAAACAACAACCTATACGTGTTGAACAAAAGGTAGGACGTAATGATGCTTGTCCTTGTGGAAGCGGTAAAAAATACAAAAACTGCCACGGACAGGGCTTGTAAATTTATTTTTTTAGGGCGTTTCGCTGATTAGCTCATCGTTTTAGTTTTTACTTATTTACAAAATGCCGAAAAAATATTTCAGCAACGGGATTTACGTTACAAGCTGTTATTGCAAATGCGAAGCAATCAAGAATAATAAACAAGATTGAGTTAATCCCTAACGCAATACCACCTTATATTTTGCTGCCATTTTTTGTAGCTGCTCATCACTAATATGATGGATGTTTTTGCCGCCATGACGGTTTTCTACCGTAATAACAAAAACTTGGTAATTGTGTGTAGATGCCAGTTTAAAATAAGGCTCTAACTCCCACTCTATCGTAAAAGTATTATCTATAAATATTTTTTCAGCTCCTTGTTTAATGCTACTAAGCGTTTGCTCTTCGCATTGTTTGTAGGCTAAATGATTTTTGTCGAATTCAAAATTATACGCGCCTGTTTCTAAATTGGTAAAATAAGAATCGATAGAATGTACAGGATATTTACCTTCTTCACTTAACAGCTTTGCCAATGTAGTTTTTCCACTACCTGGCAAACCTCTAAGTAAAATTAGTGAAGGCATTTAATATATTTATTCTGAAAGGTTTGTCATTGCAAGCGAAGCGTGGCAATCTTATTTTGTTATAGCGATTGCTTCGTCGTTCCTCCTCGCAATAACATTAAACAAATTAAAATTCAATTAGTATCTGTCCTTTTTCAACAGCTACGCCCTTTTTAACGGAAACTTTTTTCACCGTTCCGTCTGTAGGAGATTTTAAAATGTTTTCCATTTTCATGGCTTCTAAAACGATAAGCGCATCTCCTTTTTTAATTTCTTGTCCTTCTTCAACCAAAATATTTAATACCAAGCCCGGCATAGGCGCTTTAATGTTAGACACTTTACTAACCATGGCTTTATCTAAACCAAGTTGATGCAAAAGCTCATCGTATTTATCCTTTACGGTAAGGTTATATATAGTTTGGTTTACTTTTATCTGGAAAGATTTTTCGGCTACGTTATGGTTTACTATTTCAACATTGTATGATTTATTATCTTTTAAAACACTAAAGCTGGTTTTATTAATTTCAATCATATCAAAGGCAACATCCTTGCCATCTAACTGCCAAGTACCTTGTGTTTTTTCAAAATTAAAATCGTATTTATTATCTACTTTTATTTTATACATACGCTGGTAATTATAGTCTCAAAAGTATTATTTAATACACAACAAATCAAACATTATTTAAAGAGTTTAAGTTGTAAACCTGCTGTTACTGTTAATTTTAAGGGTGCGTAATTAAATTTTGTCATGCCCCATTCCTCGCTAATATTATTTTCATAGAAAAAAACCCGGCAAGAAACTCCACCAACAAGCCATAAACGCTTTGCTATATTTAACCCTATTTGCACTTTACCAAAAGCATAAAACTGGTAATATTCCCATTTATATGTAGTTGAGCTTAAAACAGTTGTGTAATTTTTTGTTTGATTAGTAAGAAAAGTATAAATGGCTTGAGGAGATGTTGTACTTACAATTTTGTACATACCTGCAGAAGCATTTGGGTCATTTGTAAATGTATAATTGCTCCCAATTTGAACCCCTGTTGCCATATCTAAGTACATGTTTTCATTTATGTTTGCCCTTAAAGAACCACCTATATAAAACGAAAACTCGTTAGTAATAAAGTTGTCTGTATAATTTTGATTTAAACTTGATCTCACATTATATACCTGAGTAGCATGCATATACCCCAAGCCAGTTAATAGCCCATAACCTATTTTAGAAGAATCTTTTTTGTTGGTATTACTTATTAGAAAAAGCTCTGCTGTTGGACAAGCACCACTAGTTGTTGCAGAGGGATTACTGTAATGTGTACTGCCAAAGGTGGCTTGTAAAAAAATAGTTCGCTTATCAGTTTGACTAAAAACAAAAACGCTGATAAAACAAAAAAGTGTAAACAATTTCATTCTATCAGCGTTTAAATTATTTACAGCTTAAACAAAAGCGTTAAAGCCAGTTATATCTTGTCCGGTAATTAATAAATGTATATCGTGTGTTCCTTCGTACGTAATAACACTTTCTAAGTTCATCATGTGGCGCATAATAGGATACTCTCCTGTAATGCCCATTCCACCAAAAATCTGACGAGCTTCTCTGGCAATTTTCAATGCCATATCAACGTTGTTACGTTTAGCCATCGATATTTGTTGTGGGGTTGCACGATGTTCGTTTTTCAAAACACCTAAACGCCAGGTTAATAATTGTGCTTTAGTAATTTCGGTAATCATTTCGGCTAATTTTTTTTGTGTTAACTGAAACCCTCCAATAGGACGACCAAACTGAATACGCTCTTTGCTGTAACGCAATGCGCTATCATAACAATCAAGCGCAGCACCTATAACACCCCATGAAATACCATAACGTGCCGAGTTTAAACAACCCAAGGGACCTTTTAATCCTTTAATAGTTGGGAAAATATTTTCTTTAGGAACTAATACATTATCAAATACTAACTCGCCAGTAGCACTGGCACGTAAACTCCATTTACCATGCGTTTCAGGCGTTGTAAAGCCTTTCATACCACGCTCAACAACCAATCCACGAATATCTCCGGCTTCATCTTTTGCCCAAACAACTGCAATATCAGCAAAAGGTGCATTACTAATCCACATTTTTGCACCATTTAAAACAACATTTTTACCATCGCCAGCGTCTTTAAAGTTGGTAATCATTCCGTTTGGATTAGAACCATGATCTGGCTCTGTTAATCCAAAGCAACCCATCATATCTCCGGTAGCTAATTTTGGAAGGAATTTACGTTTTTGTTCTTCTGTTCCATAAGTAAAAATTGGGTACATAACTAACGAGCTTTGCACTGATGCGGTAGAACGTAAACCACTATCGCCACGCTCAATTTCTTGCATAATAATACCATACGATATTTGGTCTAAGCCTGCACCACCATATTCTGTTGGTATATATGGGCCAAATGCTCCAATTTCTGCCAAACCTTTTATCCATTGTTTTGGAAAAGTGGTTGTTTGACAAGCCTCTTCAACAATAGGTGTAACTTCTTTTTTAACCCACGCGCGCGCGGTATCTCTAATAAGTTTATGTTCATCACTTAGTAAATCATCTACTAAATAATAGTCGTGAAATTGATAATTGTCTGATGCCATAATAGTTTTTTTAGTGGTGCAAATATATAAATTAGAATTAATATCAGGGCGTTCCGGCGGATTACCACCGGCGGGCTTTACACTTCAATCTTTTAGGATTACCTAAAAGGATTTTCGTTACAATCCCTAACGCAAATACTTACTTACATCTCATGCATGCTCACAAGCAAAAATTCTTATTTTTACGCCATATTATATTTCATGGAAAGCAAGATTAAAGGATTAGAACAAAAAATAGCTGAAGCAAAATTAGGCGGCGGCGAAAAACGTATAGATGCTCAACACAAAAAAGGCAAGCTAACTGCTCGCGAACGCATACATTTTTTATTAGACGATGCCAGCTTTGAAGAAATTGGCATGCTAGTTACCCATCGTAGCAACGATTTTGGCTTAGAAAAAGAAAAATATTTAGGCGATGGTGTAGTTACCGGTTACGGAACTATTAACGGAAGATTGGTGTATGTTTTCTCTCAGGATTTTACTGTTTTTGGAGGCTCACTTTCTGAAACGCATGCCGAAAAAATTTGTAAAATAATGGATCTTGCCATGAAAAATGGCGCACCTGTTATTGGCTTAAACGATAGTGGTGGCGCGCGTATACAAGAAGGCGTTGTGTCTTTAGGTGGTTATGCCGATATATTTTATCGTAATGTAAGAGCTAGTGGGGTTATACCTCAGCTATCAGCTATTATGGGTCCGTGCGCGGGTGGCGCGGTTTACAGTCCGGCTATTACCGATTTTATTTTAATGGTAGAAAACACTTCTTACATGTTTGTTACCGGGCCAAATGTGGTAAAAACAGTAACCCATGAAGAAGTAACCTCTGAAGAATTAGGCGGCGCTATGACGCATGCAACCAAAAGTGGTGTAACGCATTTTGCTTGTGCTAATGAAATTGAGGCTATCAATCACGTTAAGCAATTATTGAGTTATGTTCCTCAAAATTGTGAAGAAGATGCTCCTGCCCTGCCGTATGAAAATAGTGGTAGCGAATTAAGAAAAGAATTAAACAGTATCATTCCTCAAAATGCCAACCAACCGTATGATATACGTGAAGTAATTGCCGGTGTAACTGATACCGATAGTTTTTTAGAAGTACATAAACATTTTGCCGATAATATTGTTGTTGGTTTTGCACGCTTAGCCGGCAGAAGCATTGGTATTGTTGCCAACCAGCCGGCGGTGTTAGCGGGTGTGTTAGATATAAACGCCAGTACAAAAGCTGCACGTTTTGTGCGTTTTTGTGATTGCTTTAACATACCCTTATTAGTATTTGAAGATGTGCCTGGTTTTTTACCGGGTACCGACCAAGAGTGGAACGCCATTATTACCAACGGCGCGAAACTTTTGTATGCGTTTAGTGAAGCCACAGTACCTCGCATTACCGTTATTACACGTAAAGCTTATGGTGGAGCATACGATGTGATGAACAGCAAACACATTGGTGCAGATATGAATTACGCTTGGCCAAGCGCAGAAATTGCTGTTATGGGTGCAAAAGGTGCTGCAGAAATTATCTTTAAAAATGAAATTGCTGCTGCGGGAGATAAAGATGGTAAGTGGAAAGAAAAAGAAGCTGAATATCAAAACATGTTTGCTAACCCATACCGTGCAGCAGAACGTGGTTTTGTGGATGAAGTAATTAAACCTGAACAAACCCGCGAAAAATTAATTAAAGCATTTAAAATGCTGGAAAATAAAGCGGAAAAATTGCCGAAAAAGAAACACGGTAACATTCCTTTGTAATTATTTTTAAATGAATAAAATTAAAAACAGGTATTCATTAAATCAAACTATTTATTAGTATGCCTTTTTCGTTTTTAAAGAAAACATATGTTTTAATTTTATTATTGACCATTCTTTTTAGTTATATAACTAAAGCCCAAAGTGATACCGTCGCAACAAATGCTTCAGATAGAAAAGGCGCAAGCAGTTTGGTGTTTAGATTTACCAAACAGGTTTATTTAAACCCAACCATCATTTTAATGCGCCAACGTTTTGAAGCAACCACGCATATTAAATTAATGCTGCTTCCACGCTTGGGTAATGATACTAATAATCTTACCCGCACCGATAAAGTTTTTGATGCCCTGCTAAAAATGTTGGTATATAACCAAAATACCACCGGAAGCGTTAAGTTTTACTTTGCACCACAAAACGCCAATAAGCCTTTCAGTTTTGAATGCAGTGATGAAGTATGGTGTAAATTTAATCCGGCACAAAAAGATAGCGTAGAAAAAATACTAAATGCTCCTTTAGCTAATGCCGCTAACCTAAATAATTTTTCTGCTTTACCTTTTGATTCTGTTGTAACTCGTGCGGCTAAATATTGCCAATTGGTTTTATTAAGGCAGCCCGGGAAGTGTGGAGATAACCCCAATGATAATTACGCTCTGAAGCAAATAAACACTACGCCAGCTAAAATTACATTTGCTTCGCCACCTTATATTGCAAACAATGGTAATGGTGGGGTAGATAATAAACAATATAATCAATTAGCGGCTTATTATAATATAGTAACCGATGTGGCAGATAACAGTCAATACAATATTGCATGGAAAGCTGTTCAAAGTCAAACTGCTGAACGCATTAAAGTCAAACTAAAAATTAAACAACCCGGCTTTGATTTTAGTAAGGTAGTATTTAAAAATGCCACCGACCCATCGCAAGTTTATACCACCGGTAATATAAGCGCAAGCGATAGCACTATTACGCTAAATCTTGGTGGACAAAGCCCCGGCACTACCGTAGAAATGGTTGCTTATTATACCACAACAGCACCAGCAGCTACCTACGCTATAGGTGCTTTAAATGCGCAGGTATACCAACAAGTAAAAAATAATTTGGTGCTTGTAAACCTGGGTAATGCAACTACTATTGATGTAAACACTTTAACCAATAATTTAAACCGTATATACAGCCAGGTTGCTGCGCAGTGGAATGTAAGCGTTTTAAGTAATGCCGATTATAATTTAAGTGCAGGCATAAGCACCAATATAAATGTGGCTAATAGTGGTTTGTTAAGCAATTACATGCCCGATATGAAACCTAATATTATCGATTTTAAAAATAAAAACACTTGTTATAATAGCAAAACGTAATATAT
>CAIXZI010000645.1 GCA_903923915.1 uncultured Bacteroidota bacterium | reverse complement strand
TTAGATTAACCCAAAGCATTATATAAACAAATATGAAAAAAACAGCTAAATTATTTATCGCGTTAAGCATACCTGTTGTAGCATTTGCGCAAAGTGCAAAAGTTCAAACCGCATGGCGCAGTTTACAAGATTATGAAACTAGTAAAGATGTTTCTTCTTTGATGAAAGCCAAAGAATGTATTGATTTAGCTACCAATAATGAAGACACAAAAGAAAAAGCCAAAACATGGGTGTATCGTTCTAAAATATATTATTCTCTTTTTAAAAATAATTTAGAACAAGAAGAGAAAAAAGTACCCGCTACTGTTACCAATAAAAACGAAAGGCTTACCAAAGCTTATGGTGCTGTATCTACGGCTGATTATGAAGAAGCCGGTAAAGCTATGGAAAAAGCAGCTACGCTTGATAAAGACAAATCTTATCAGGCAGATTTTGGCATGCTGGGTATGGTAATGCTAAACGATGTAAATAATTTAGCCGTTGGTAAATACAATGTGGGCAAATACAAAGAAGCGATGGAATTTTTTGAGGGGGCTTATGAAGCATCTAAAATGATGGGCAAAAAAGATACCAGCCAGTTAACCAATGCTATTATTTGTGCTCAAAAAGAAAAAGATAATGAAAAAATTAAATTTTACAACCAAAAGGCCATCGACGAAAAAGTAGCTACTCCATATAATTATGGCAATTTATTTGATGCAAAAAATGCATTAAAAGATACCATTGGTGCTATGCAAACGCTGCAAGCTGGTCGTACTGCGTTTCCTACTAACGTAGATTTAATGAACCGCGAAACAGATTATTTAATGAGTCATGGTAAAAACCAAGAAGCACTTGCTAATTTGGATAAAGCCATTGCCAGCGACCCTAAAAATGCAAAGTTTTATTTAGCTAAAGGTATTGCTTACTACAGCATGGCAAACCCAAGAGATTATGCTGCTAAAAAAGATTTAGATAAGCCTAAAAATTATGATGAAATAATGGGTAAAGCTGAAGAAAGCTATAAAAAATCAACCGAATTAGACCCAAAACTTTACGAAGCTTGGTATAACCTTGGCACTTTATATAATAACTGGAGTGCAGAGCAAACCAAACGTTGCGATGATTTGATAAAACAAGCCACCAAATTAAAAGAATGCGAGGCAAAATCAACTGAAATGATTAACAAATCTATTGCTGCGTTTGAGAAAGCCATTGAAGTAAATCCAAACGATAAAACAACCATGACTTACCTTAACAGATTATACCTTATCACTAATCAGCCCGATAAAGCTGAGAAAATGAGGGCAATGATGAAAAAGTAAGTCTAAAGAATAAAAATAGCTGCAAGTATCATCACTACAATAATTATTAAGTATTGCCAAATATCAACAAAATAAGGGTGATACTTTTTTAAGAGGTCTTTTAGTGCCATTTGCAGCAAAGTTATTGTAAATTAGCTTTCTAAAACGTAAAAAAACCAGCTCTAAATTATTTTTACTATTTTCGCATAAATAAATTGTAAACTATTTTTATGGATAACAACAACGAACCAAAAGACGTAATCATAATTCCACTTGATTTTACTGAGCAAAGTATTTATGCTATCAGTCAATCATATAATTTGGCAAGATACACCAACTCTAAATTATTGCTTTTGCATGTATATGAAAAACAAGGCGAAGAACGCTTTGATGAAATTACAGCACTAACTAAAAAAACACAAGAAGAAGCCCAAGTGCCTTGCGATTTTATGAATATTAAAGGTAATATTTATAAAGAAACCATACGTGTTGCCGAAGAAACCAACGCAAAAATGATTGTTGTGGGGGTAGAATCTCACATCAAATCAAAAGATATTTTATCTGATAGCGCATCAGAAATGGTACGTAAAAGTCCTTGTCCGATAGTTACTATCAGAGGCAGAGAACAACGCGATGGTTGTGAAAACATTTTATTACCAATAGATTTGTCCCGCGATTCACGCGAAAAAGTAGATGTAGCTATTGAATTTGCAAAATATTTTGGTGCTGCTATTCGTGTTTTAGGTTTGTTCTCTTTAAAAGATGAGAAGTATGAAAACCAGTTACATGCATACGTACATCAGGTAAAACAATACATTAAAGCTAAAGGAGTTACTTGTAGCAACAAAACAATGCCAAGCGAAAACATTGCAGAAACAGTTGTTGAGTATGCTAACAAAATTGAAACCGATTTAATTGTTATTATGAATAAACCGGGCTTATCTGTAAGAGAAATGTTTTTGGGTACAATGGCTCAAAAAGTTATTGATATCTCAAACATTCCGGTAATGACTATTAACCCAAGAGAGCGTGATTCACGTTACTCTTCATCAGCTATGTAAGCTGGGTTAAACCCATTTTCTTGCCAAATAAACTTAAAGGTGTTTACGTTAAAGTAAGCACCTTTTTCTTTGCGCTCTATGTAAAAAACATGTGGCATTTTAGTAGGTGTTATTTCATCAAAAAAAGCTTCTAAAACAACTGCTCCGTTTTTATTTATAATACCAAAACCATTATCGGTTTCATAACTAAAATACGCATCATTAAGCTGCTTAACTTTATCTGCTTTTATGGTGAATAATTTTTCTTTTAAACTTAAATTAAAAACGCTGCAACCCTTATCATTATTAGCATACCAATAATTTTTATCTACATTAACTGCGTTATAAATTGATTTAATTGGCGTTATTTTATTTGAATTGTAAAACTGTATTTTATTTTTTTTGAAGCCTGCAATTATA
The DNA here is from genome assembly GCA_903923915.1 of uncultured Bacteroidota bacterium. Taxonomy (GTDB): domain Bacteria; phylum Bacteroidota; class Bacteroidia; order B-17B0; family Aurantibacillaceae; genus PALSA-968. The sequence goes on along the minus strand of CAIXZI010000645.1, from coordinate 6,294 downwards.
TCACTTTCACTTAATTGTATTTGAGTAAAATTTTGTTGCGTAAAATATTTTACCCCGTTTTTATCCTGCAACTCTTCTTTATTGTTTTTTATAAGACGCATAAGCATTCCATTGGTAAGATCGGTTGATTTTAAAGCAGGATTATAGTTGTATTTTATTTCAGAAAGATAGCAACCCGATGAATCTACAAAACCGTATAAATTATTTTTCACAACAACATACAATCCTTTAAAAGGCTCGTCAATAAAGTCGTACAGCGGTTCTATAATAAAATCTCCACGCTTATTTATAACCCCTAAACGGTTATCAATTTTAACGCGACATTGATTATTTTTAAATACAGAAACCCAGGTAAAAACCGGTGCAATAACGATAAAGCCTTGTTTATTAATAAACCCGTATTTATTGTTTTGTGTAAACGCAGCCATGTTTTCAGAAAAATCTGAAAGGGTAGCAAAATTTGGTTTAATAATTTCTTCTCCGGTATAATTGATAGCTCCGTATAAATTATTCCTTTTTATAATAGCCATATTATCAGCAAAATCAGCTATTTCATCATAATCGGCAGATATTTTTTTACCTGCATGATCAATTAAAAAACTTGTTTTATTTTGCTGAACAAGTGCCGTTTGTTGTGTAAAAGATGAAGCATCTGTAAACTGAAAGTCAATTTTTACTCGTCCGGCCTTATTAATATAACCATACAAATTATCTTTTTCTACCAAGGCATAGCCTTCTTTAAAATCTTCTATTTCATCATAAATAGGTTCAATACAAATTTTGCCTGCACTATCTACAAATCCATATTTACCTGTATTTTTTACGCTAAATAAAGGTATTTGCCAAAAAGAAAATTCTTCTTCTAATTGTTTTTTATCCGGATAATCGGGATATTTTTCTAAAAAAATTTGCAGATTTTTTTCTGAATAATTTTTTATTTCTATGCTGAAAAGCGCATTCCATGAATAATACGTGGCATTTATATTTTTTATGTAATAATAAATTCCGGTAGCATTTTTAGTTTGTATATAATATGCCAATAATTCTTCTTTGGCTTGCTGTGTGTATTTTGTTTTGCTATTTTGTTTTATATAATTTAAATAAGCAATATCATTTTTCGCAGCAGTAATTTCTTGATAAATGGCGTAATCCAACAAAGACAAGGCATTTTGAAGGTAACAGCTTTGCGGATACATCCTTATATAATCTTTAATTATATCAGATTGTAAACTGTTTTTTATTTGGTTAAATGCCAAGCTATCTCGCTTACATAAAATATTTTCTACATATTTTGAATTATAAAAAGTGCTTGCGTATTTTTCTGCCGATTGAATAGTTACATTCTTTAGGAAAATTAAATACGCCTTCCGGCTAATAGAATCATGTAAAGTAGCTATGTTACTATCATTTACAAAAAGACTTATTTGTTTAACCGAGAAACTATTTTTACAAATATCTATATACTTATAAGAGCTATCTAGGTTGTAAAACGGATTATCGTTGCGATAATAAATAGTAGCCAGGCCAAAAGAGGCCTCTGCCCTACTCATTTTTAATTGGCTGTAAAAAAGTTTTTTAGCTTTAAAATAATTATACTCGTGCAAAGCCTCATAAGCCTTATCAATACTTGATGCCTCACTTTTAAAAAAGCAGCAAATTAAAAATATATAGAGTAAATATCTTTTCACGTGTTTTTTGTGATGGCAAAAGTATATTTTTGCGGCGGTTAATTTAAACCTAAAAAATGTTTACTACCGGACGAATTATTTTTACGCTCTTATTTTTAGTGGGATTTATCATAGCCATGCTTTATGCCTACAGAAAGGATATTAAAATCACCAAATTGCATTTTCCTAAAAGTTACCGCATAATTTTGCTCATATTATTGATTTTTAGCGTATTATTTTTAATAATTAAAGTTAAATCTTGGTTTTTTAAATAAAAATGCGTTATTTTTGTAGCACCACTTAAATTTAAAATGAAAAAAATACTTTATATCTGTGTATTAAGCTGTTGTTTTACGGCTGCTTTTGCTAACGCGGCTACATTAATTGTAGAAGGAAAATACCAGCAGAAAAATTTATACATTCAGAACGGATTTTCCAGCAATGGCGTGGGTTTCTGCGCTTATGAAGTAAAAGTAAACGGACAAGTTACTACAGACGAAGTAAACTCAAGTGCATTTGAAATTGATTTCGCACCTTTTAAATTTAAAGCGGGAGACAAAATTACCATTGAAATTGGTCATAAAGATGGTTGCATACCTAAAGTGCTTAATCCTGAAGCTATTAAGCCACGTCCTACTTTTGATTTGATAAGCATTGATATTAATAAAGATGCTGTACTTACTTGGGGTACTAAAAACGAATTAGGTTCATTACCATACGTTGTAGAGCAATTTAAATGGAATAAATGGGTTTATGTTGGTGAGGTTAACGGAGAAGGTACTCCGCTTCAGCATTCATATAATTTTAAAGTAACACCAAATAGCGGCGAAAATAAATTTCGTGTAAAGCAGGTTGGTTATGGTGGAATTCCTCGTTATTCTAAAGAAGTTACTTACAGTTCTTTAATGGATAAACCATCTTTTAAGGTAGATACAGAATCTAAATCTGTTGGTTTTAGTAATGAAACTGCTTTTGAAGTGTATGATTATTATGGAAATGTTTTAAAGAAAGGTTTTGGCAGCAGCGTTGATATTTCTTCTTTAAATAAAGGAAAATATTATTTATGCTATGATAATGTAGTTACTGAAATAGAAAAGAAAAGGTAGTTTTATTTTGCAACATCATTTGCTTCACTTCGCTTAACAGCATAGCCGTAGCACCCCACAACACATTGCCCTGTACGTTAAAATACGGGGCTTTTATTTTTAAGCCACTTGTAGTTAAGTTTACCATAGTTTCTGAAATAATACTATCATCTAAAATATAGCTTAGTTTACATTCAATTAATTCTTCCACTTCGTCTATACTTGGCTTAAATAAAGGCTTGCTATTAATGCAGGCAACCACCGGTTGTATGTAAAAATTACTTACAGGAATATAAAGTGGTGTTAATCTTCCTAAGATGTTTTCTTCTGTAATAGCAACCCCTGTTTCTTCATATAATTCGCGCAAAGCAGTTTGTTCATAGGTTTCTTCTCCATCGCAACTACCACCGGGTAAAGCAATTTGTCCGGCGTGATATTGATGGGTAGTTGGACGCTTCATTAAAGCAAAATAAACATCGTTATCATGTTCATAAAACAAAAGACAAACGGCACTTTTTTTGTAATTGCTGAGCGCACTTAGATCAATTTTTTTATGGCGAATATTATCTCCGGCCATAATGTATTGGGCATCCTGCCCAGGAAGTGGGTGGTTTTGCAACCTATCTTTTAAATTTTCTGTGAACTCAGCAAAATTCATTAATTATAAATAAACTCGCCTTTATCAGTCTTAACAGTAACCTGTTTTTTTGACGAAGCTTCTACCCTGCCAATAATTTTGGCTTCAATATTAAAGCTGTTTGCAATGGCTATAACTTTATCTGCAATTTCTTTAGGTACGTACAATTCTAAACGATGCCCCATGTTAAATACCTTGTACATTTCTTGCCAAGATGTTGCAGATTGCTCTTGTATCATTTTAAACAATGGCGGAATATCAAACATATTATCTTTAATAACATGCAAATTATCAATATAATGCAACACCTTACTTTGCGCGCCACCACTGCAATGCACCATGCCGTGTATATCTTTACGAAGTTCTTGCAATAGTTTTTTTACAACCGGTGCATAGGTGCGTGTTGGAGAAAGTACCAATTTTGCAGCGTCAATTTCTTGCTTAAAATGTTTGCCATCAACACCTGTATGTTCTATTAAAATTTTATCCGTCGGTTTTAAATTACCGCAATACACAACCTCTTTAGAAAGATTGGCATCATACGATTCAGGATATTTATCTGCCACATACTTAGAGAATACATCATGTCGTGCAGAAGTCAAGCCATTACTGCCCATTCCGGCATTGTATTCGGTTTCGTAAGTAGCTTTTCCAAAGGAAGAAAGGCCAACAACCACATCGCCGGCTTTAATGTTTCCGTTATCAATCACTTCCGATTTTTTCAATCTCACAAAAGCAGTAAAGCCAACATCAAGCGTACGAACAATATCGCCCACATCGGCAGTCTCGCCACCGGCAAGGGTTAAGCCAACGCCCAGTTTATTTAATTCTTCAATATAATCGCTTGTTCCATTAATTAATTTAGAAATTACTTCCCCTGGAATTAGATTTTTATTTCTACCAATGGTAGATGAAACCACAATATTATCAACCGCTCCAACACAAATCAAATCATCAATATTCATAATAAGTGCATCTTGGATGATATTTTTCCATACGCTCATATCTCCGGTTTCTTTCCAATAAACATAAGCTAAGCTTGGTTTAGAACCTGCAGTATCGGCATGCATAATGTTGCAATAATCTGCATCTCCGGCAGCAATATCTGGTAAAATTTTGCAAAATGCTTTAGGAAACAAGCCTTTATCAATGTTGGCAATGGCTTTGTGAACATCTTCTTTTCCTGCCGAAACTCCTCTTAAATTATATTTATCACTCATTCTGCAAATTTGCCGCAATTTATGTATTTTTACCCTCGTTATATATGCCTGTAGATAAGTTTGGGAACAATTATTTTGAAATTGAATTTCCTGCCATAAAATCGGCAAGTGTTTATTATTTTAAAACGCCCAGCGGATTACATTACGAAGTGCGCTTTGGCCGCCGACAAGACAATATTTTACACGCAACCATAGTTTTTGGAGTTATTAACGAAGAATTTGAGGGTGAAGAATATGTAACTACCAACCGTGGGGAAGTTTATGGCGTAATGAGCACCATTTCTGAAATTGTGCGAACTTTTATGTTTGAGCATCCAAAAATTACCACCTACGAGTTTCATGCTATTGATAAAGACGATGAAGAAGACTTAAATACGAATGCTCGTATGTATTTATACCGTCGTTATTTGCCCCGAATCTTTGAAAAAGACTGGAATATTGACATAAAAGGCAATTTTGCACTTGTTAAAAAGAATAGCTAATTCCCTCCTAAAAATAAGTTTGCATAGTATTGAGGCTTTTACTACATTTGCGTCCCTTAAAAAAGATAGGGAACTTGTGCCTGTAAGGTAAACAGAACGAGTGCAATAATTAAAAAAACAAAAAAACAATGAGTAAACATTACGAAACGGTTTTCATTTTAACTCCCGTTTTGTCTGAAGATCAGGCAAAGGAAACCGTAAAAAAATTTAAAAAAGCGTTGAACGATTTGGGAGCGAAAGTTCTTCATGAAGAGTTCTGGGGTCTTAAAAAACTGGCTTATCCAATCGACAAAAAGTCAACCGGATTTTATCAGTTATTTGAGTACACAACCGAAAGTATCACTTTAGTTAACGAGTTAGAGTTAGCATTTAAACGCGATGAGCGTGTTATGCGTTACATGACCGTTGCTTTAGACAAACACTCTATTGCATACGCAGAAAAACGCCGTACAAAACGCAAAGGTGGAGAAGTGGTTACTGAACGTAAACCAAAAAGAGAAAAAACAAGCGCTAACTAAAATTTTAAAAACAAAAAAACATGGCATCAGGAAATGAAGTAAGGTTTTTAAACCCTCCGCAGGTTGAAACTAAACGCAAAAAATACTGCCGCTTTAAAAAAAGTGGTATTGAATATATTGATTACAAAGACGGCGATTTTTTATTGAAGTTTATTAACGAACAAGGTAAAATTTTACCTCGTCGTCTTACAGGAACCTCTTTAAAGTTTCAACGTAAAGTGTCTCAAGCTGTAAAACGCGCGCGCCACATGGCAATTTTGCCTTACGTAGCAGATTGTTTAAAATAGTAATAACACATTAAAGAGATTTATCATGCAAGTAATATTAAAACAAGACGTATCAAAATTAGGCTTTAAGAACGATGTTGTTAAAGTTCGTCCGGGATATGGCCGCAACTTTTTGTTGCCACGCGGTGTTGCAACTTTAGCTACCGAAGGCAACTTAAAAGCCTTAACCGAAGTAAAAAAACAACAATCTTTTAAAGAAGAAAAACTTAGAAAAGAAGCTACTGCAAACGCTGAAAAATTAAACGGTGTAGTAGTTAAAGTTGGTGCAAAAGCAGGCGAAAGCGGAAAAATATTTGGTTCTGTAACCAGCATTCAGGTTGCCGAAGCACTTAAAAAAGCCGGTTACGATGTTGAGCGTAAAAACATTGAAATTAACGGTGATGCTATTAAACAAGTGG
>CAIXZI010000644.1 GCA_903923915.1 uncultured Bacteroidota bacterium | reverse complement strand
GTTTTTTACAGATTTTTTTGTTTATTACATGATGGCATTTAAGCGGATTGTTCCGAACGCAATATACAATTGGTTTTTAGTAGACGAGTATTTCAATAGGTCAGAACAAGATATAAATAAACCATATATACCCTTTTTATTGGAGAGTAAATATTTCTCAGAATCATTTCTTACCAAGTTTTTCCTAAAACTGATTAGTTGTAATATATGCTTTACTACTTGGTTGTCGCTTATTGGCAGTATAATCTGTGGTAATATTTTTTACATAGGTATAATCTTCTTCTTTTCAATCTTTTTTACGTATTGGACTAAATATTTTTTAAAAATACCATAAAAACAGTAATGATTATGGATGAAAAGAATAGAATTCTATAAACCCCAAAAAACAGGTAATGGTACTTGCGCAACATTTGATTGCGTTACCTCTCTAGAAGATCCCAAAAAAAACGGGTTTTATATTAATTTATTAAAACAACACTCTTGGGACGAGTCTAGTAGAAATGGGTCATTTAAAGAAAATGTAAATAATCCCGAAAAGCATAAGAAAGTAAAAATCAATGATCTAGAGCTTTGTAATATTCTTTATGTTTTAGAGTCAAATGGCGAAAAAAAGTTTTCAACAGTGCATAAAAACGGGGACAAGACGACCCCTATTTTCTTTGAGCCGTATATTAAAGATAGTGCGTTTATTGGCCACTTATTAAAAATAGACGGAGTTGGAATTGCTTTTAATCTTGTGGAATCAATAAAAATAAGAGAATATATTAAAGCATCGCTTAATAACTTATTTTCATAAATTATGTCAGAAAGAAAAAAAAGAATTCTATTCCTCTCAGATTATGCTGGGGCCTTTACTGGCTTTGGTAAACAATGTAAGCTTCTTTTAAGTTATTTGTATAAAACTGAAAAATATGAAATACTTAATGCGGCGCAGGGGGTACAAAAGGGTACTGAGAACAATAATAGGTATCCGTGGAGAACCATGGGGGTAGTCCCAAATGATCCACATAAATTAAACGCAATGAACCAAGACCCAAATTTGGGTAGGATTGCTGCTTATGGGGAAATGGAAATTGAATCTATTGTATCAGAATTTAAACCAGATGTCATTTTCTCAGTAAATGATACATGGGGATCACAATTTGTTTCAGATAAAAATTTCTTTGAATCTATTCCCACGGTCTGCTGGAACACATTCGATTCGCTACCACTGCTACCAGACACCGTAGAGAAAGCGAAAAAAATAAAGCACTACTGGACATGGAGTGATTTTGCTAGAAAAGAACTGCACAAACTGGGCCACACTCATGTAAAAAATCAATACCCATTGGTTAATACAAATAATTTTTACAAATTACCAAAACAAAAAATAGATGAGATATTACAGCGCAACAATTTGCCGCAAGATAGTTTTATTATTGGCTTTGTTTTTAGAAACCAACTACGAAAACTAATTAATTCACAAATTGAAGCATACGCACAATTCAAAAGACAAAATCCACATATCAAAAATACATTTCTTTATACCCATACCAACTATTCTGAAGGCTGGGATATTTCAAGACTTTGCCACCAATATGGTGTAGACAAAAAAGAAATTTTATGCACTTATGTTTGCAAAGAAACTAAAGATTATTTTATAATGCCATATTCTGGTCAAGATATAGAAAACCCAAAAAC
>CAIXZI010000643.1 GCA_903923915.1 uncultured Bacteroidota bacterium | reverse complement strand
TAACCTGCGCAGTTTTGTTTTCTTTTTTGGATTTGCCTTAGTGTTTTATTTTATTTAGCTTATATGGCAAGGAAATTTAAATGTATATGTTGAGTTGATTTTAAATAATATGTTGCTCATAATTTATTGCGGCTTGTTTATTAAATTCGAGCTTCCAAATTTAAAACAGTTAAATGCTATCAGTTAAAATTGTTAATAAAAGTAAGCATGCATTACCCATGTATGCCACCAACCAAAGTGCAGGTATGGATTTGCGTGCCGAGCTTTCAGAACCCATTGAGTTAAAACCCTTGCAGCGCACTTTAGTGCCAACAGGTTTATTTATAGAATTACCTGAAGGGCATGAAGCGCAAATTCGTCCGAGAAGTGGTTTAGCATTTAAAAACGGAGTAACGGTTTTAAATTCTCCGGGTACAATTGATGCCGATTATCGCGGAGAAATAAAAGTGTTGTTGGTTAATTTATCTAACGAAACATTTATCATTAACGATAGCGAACGCATTGCACAAATGGTGATTGCCAAACACGAAAACGTGGAATGGAAAAATGTTGAAAGCCTTGAAGAATCAATACGTGGCGAAGGCGGTTTTGGAAGCACGGGTAAAGTTTAAATTTATAATTCAAAATTTAAAAAGTAATAAAATATAAATCAATAAATCAAAATTCTATAACTCTATAAGTGAATATGAAAACAGTTGATTCAATAAATTTTGCAAATAAGCGCGCTGTAATACGTGTTGACTTTAACGTACCTTTAAATGATAAATTTGAAGTAACGGATGAAACCCGCATCAACGCAGCTATTCCAACTATTAAAAAAATATTGAAAGATGGCGGAAGTGTAGTTTTGATGTCACATTTAGGCCGCCCAAAAGATGGACCAATAGATAAATATTCTTTAAAACACATTGTAAAAACTGTTTCTAAAGCACTTGGTGTGGAAGTAAAATTTGTAAACGATTGCATTTCTGATGAAGCATTTAAAATTTCTTCATCACTAAAAAGCGGAGAAGTTTTATTGCTAGAAAACTTACGTTTCTATAAAGAAGAAGAAAAAGGGGGTGAAGCTTTTGCAGAAAAACTTTCTAAACACGGAAATATTTACGTAAACGATGCCTTTGGAACTGCCCACCGTGCACATGCATCAACCACCATTATTGCAAAATATTTTGATGCAGCACATAAATGTTTTGGTTATGTAATGGCCGGCGAAGTTGCCAGCATTGGCAAAGTATTACACGATTCGGAAAAACCTTTTACAGCTATTATTGGTGGCGCAAAAGTATCCGACAAAATTTTAATTATTGAGCAATTAATGAGTCGTGCGCAGCACATTATTATTGGTGGCGGTATGGCTTTTACCTTTGTAAAAGCTATGGGTGGCACTATTGGTAAATCGCTTTGTGAGGATGATAGATTAGAAACAGCTAAAGAACTTTTAACTAAAGCCAAACAAAAAGGCGTGCAATTGCATTTACCTACTGATGCTGTTATTGCCGATAATTTTTCTAACGATGCTAACCATAAACAATGTGCTATAAACGCTATTCCTGATGGATGGATGGGTTTAGATATTGGTGTTGAATCGGCTAAACAATTTAGCGAGATTATAAAGAATTCTAAAACCATTTTATGGAACGGACCAATGGGTGTTTTTGAAATGAGCAACTTTGAAGCCGGAACTAAAGCCGTTGCTGAAGCTATTGTAAAAGCTACTGCTTTGGGTGCTTATAGTTTAATTGGTGGCGGCGATTCAGTTGCGGCTATTAATAAATATAACCTATCAAGCAAAGTAAGTTACGTATCTACAGGTGGCGGTGCGTTATTAGAGTATATCGAGCAAGGAAGTTTGCCGGGTGTAAAAGCAATTGAAGGGTAACTTCTTAGTTTTCTTTTGTCTTGAAACAAAAGAAACAAAAATTTAAGACTTCTTAAAATTGAAATGAAATTCTACGCACCGCCTTGCAGATTTCAAAAACTCGCTGCGCTCAAACAGCTTGAAATCTTTTGCTTAGCTTGCTCGAATTTCTATTTCAATTTTAAAAGGTCGTACTGAAATTAAAATTATTTTTTCGCATCCGCTAAAAACTGTGCTAAACCACTTGTAGTTAATGGGTGGTTTAATAAAGCTGTAATAACACTTAACGGACAAGTAGCTACATCTGCACCTAATTTAGCGCACTCAATAATGTGCATTGGGTGACGAACAGATGCTGCTAAAATTTGTGTTTCGTATCCGTAGTTATCATAAATTAATCTGATATCATCAATTAAGGCAAGCCCATCGGTGCTAACATCATCTAAACGCCCAATAAACGGAGAAACATACGTAGCGCCTGCTTTGGCTGCCAATAAAGCTTGTCCTGCAGAAAAAACCAAGGTGCAATTTGTTTTAATACCTTTTTCGGTAAAATATTTAATGGCTTTAACGCCTTCTTTAATCATCGGTATTTTTACCACAATACGCTCGTGCAAAGCAGCTAAGGCTTCGCCTTCGGCAACCATACCATCAAAATCAGTTGCAATAACTTCAGCACTTACATCGCCGGTAGTTATGTTACAAATATCTACGTAATGTTTTAAAATATTGTTTTGTCCTTTAATGCCTTCTTTAGCCATTAATGATGGGTTTGTTGTAACACCATCAAGTACGCCCATATCTTGCGCTTCTTTAATTTGAGCTAAGTTTGCTGTATCAATAAAAAATTTCATGAGTCTGTTATATTTTTAAGTTTTGGTAAAAGTAATTTTTTTAACGGTTATAAAAAATCCCACCTAAACGAGTGGGATTTTTGTAATAATATATTCAGATATTAAACTGCTGCGCTTAATACATTATTCATATTTCTAACGGCATCAGCGCTTTTTGCAAAGGCTGCTTTTTCGTCGTCATTAAGATTAACATCAACAATTTTTTTCCAACCGTTTTTGCCAATGGTAACAGGCACGCCAAGACAAATGTCTTTTTGTCCGTATTCGCCATCTAAAGCTACGCAGCAAGGGAATAAACGTTTTTGATCATTTAAAATGCTATCTACCAAAGAAGCAACCGCTGCACCCGGCGCGTACCAAGCAGATGTGCCTAACATAGAAGTTAAGGTTGCACCACCAATCATAGTGTCAGCAGCTACTTTTTTCAAAGCATCTGCAGCCAAAAATTGAGAAACCGGAACACCTTTATAAGAAGCCATACGTGTTAAAGGAATCATAGTAGTATCACCATGTCCGCCAATAACCATTCCTTCAATATCATTAGCTGAAGCGTTTAATGCCATTGACAAATAACATTTAAAACGTGCGCTATCTAAAATACCACCCATACCAATAATACGGTTTTTAGGTAATTTACTTTCTTTTAAAGCTAAGTATGTCATGGTATCCATTGGATTAGCCACAATAACAATAACTGCATTTGGAGAATGTTTTAAAACATTATCAGTTACACCTTTTACAATGCCTGCGTTAATACCAATTAATTCTTCGCGTGTCATGCCCGGTTTACGAGGCACACCACTTGTAATAACAACTACATCGCTGTTAGCTGTTTTGCCATAATCGTTGGTACTGCCAACAATTTTAGTATTGAATTGATTAAGCGTTGCAGTCTGCATCATATCAAGTGCCTTGCCTTCAGCAAAATTCTCTCTGATGTCTAATAATACTACTTCGCTTGCTATGCTTCTAAAAGCAATTGCATCGGCACATGTTGCGCCTACATTTCCGGCTCCTATAACTGATACTTTCATTTTGGGATAATTTTTAAATGTTTTTAGTGGCGCAAAATTACAGTATTTTCTTAGTTACCGCAATTTTGTATGAATATATCGACGTAAATATGATTAATAAAACTACTATTATTGTTCTGTAGGATTCTGCCTCGCAATCACCAAATACAATACAGCTTCTATAACTTAAAATAAAAACTCAGTCATAATTCATTATCTTTGAACAGACAATGAATGCCAATTTAAATCCCGAAGAAGAAAATTTATCATCTGCCGAAAAAGAAGCAGAACGCGCGCTACGCCCCATTTTGTTTGATGATTTTAGCGGACAAGAAAGTGTGGTAGATAACCTGCGTGTATTTGTGCAAGCGGCTAAACAACGCCAAGAAGCTTTAGATCACGTGCTTTTACATGGGCCTCCGGGTTTAGGTAAAACAACGTTGGCACATATTATTTCGCAAGATTTAGGGGTTAACATTCGCATCACTTCGGGTCCTGTGCTTGATAAACCTGGCGATTTAGCGGGTTTGCTTACTAACTTAGAGCCTTACGATGTATTATTTATTGATGAAATACATCGCCTGAGCCCTGTGGTAGAAGAGTATTTATACTCTGCCATGGAAGATTACAAAATTGATATTATGCTGGATAGCGGCCCCAGTGCCCGCAGCGTACAAATAAAATTAAATCCGTTTACTTTAGTTGGTGCCACTACCCGTAGCGGCTTACTTACATCGCCGTTGCGTGCCCGTTTTGGCATTACATCTCGTTTAAATTATTACACATCTGTTGTTTTAAAAGGCATTGTAAAACGTAGTGCAGGTATTTTGCAGATAGAAATAGAAGATGAAGCTGCTTTTGAAATTGCCCGTCGTAGCAGAGGAACCCCACGTATTGCTAACGCTTTATTGCGCCGTGTGCGCGATTTTGCACAAATAAAAGGTAACGGAAAAATAGATTTAGAAATTGCCTTATACTCGCTTAAAGCATTAAACGTTGATGCCAATGGTTTAGATGAAATGGATCATCGCATACTAAGTGCTATTATTGAGAAATTTAAAGGTGGGCCTGTAGGTATAACAACCATAAGCACTGCCGTTGGCGAAGAAGCCGGCACTATTGAAGAAGTTTACGAACCTTTTTTAATTCAGGAAGGCTATTTGCAACGTACTCCACGCGGCAGAGAAGCTACAGAAAAGGCATACAGACAAATGGGTAAGGTGCCTACTAAAAACAGAGGCTCTTTATTTGACGATAAATTTTAGATTAGAATTTTCTTAGCTCAAAATTTTGCCCAAGGTATACACGGCGAACCTGTTCATCATTTGCCAAATCATCAGCACTACCCTGTTTGATAACGCTTCCTTCAAAAAGTAAATAAGCTCTATCAGTAATGGAAAGTGTTTCGTGTACGTTATGATCGGTAATTAAAATACCAATATTTTTTTCTTTTAATTTCCTTACAACGTTCTGTATATCTTCAACCGCAATGGGGTCAACACCGGCAAAGGGTTCATCCAACAAAATAAATTTAGGATTGGTAGCCAAACAACGCGCAATCTCAGTACGACGGCGCTCTCCACCCGAAAGTTGATCGCCTAAATTTTTACGTACATGATTTAAATTAAATTCTGAGATAAGCGATTCTAATTTATCTTTCTGCTCTTCTTTGGTTAGCTGAGTCATTTCAAGTACCGCACGTATATTATCTTCAATACTTAATTTACGAAATACCGATGCCTCTTGCGGTAAATAACCAATTCCCATTTGAGAGCGCTTGTACATGGGTAGATTAGTAATCTCCACATCATCCAAAAAAATCTTTCCACCATTGGGTTTTATCATCCCTACAATCATATAGAAAGAGGTTGTTTTACCTGCGCCGTTAGGTCCTAGTAAACCTACAATTTCACCTTGTTTTACCTCAACACTTACTTCGTTAGCAACTGTGCGGTTTTTATAGCGTTTTGTTATTTTTTCTGAACGTAAAATCATCTTATTAAACCGCTAAAGTAAAGCAAAGACACAAAGCCGCAAAGTTTTCTTTTAGGCTTTTTTAGCCGAATTTAGTAGTAAATAAAGCTATTATGGCTGATTTTAGTTGGATAAAAACAACTAAAACATGTTTAAAAACTTTTTCAATTAAAAAAAATACATAAATTTGCAGCCCAATTGTCCGATGGTGTAACTGGCAACACGGCTGATTTTGGTTCAGCAGAGTCCAGGTTCGAGCCCTGGTCGGACAACAACCAACAAATAGAAGCCCTTGTAAATCAAAAATTTATGAGGGTTTTGTTTTTTCACCTCGTTGGTTTGGTTGTCAGTTCTTTACTAAAAAACATGAGGAATATAGATTTGTTGATTAATATAAAAGCAGAAGGGTAATTCTTCTTTTTCTATAAATACCTTACTTTTATTTCTATTGTTTTATTATCGTTTTTAATTGTAAACGAAAATTTAGAAAAAGGAGGTTTAGATAAACCTGTGTGATAATAGCCGGAAAAACCAAAACCTTCTTTGGGTAAAAATAATCCATAATCCATTTTATCGTTATTATTTTCATCATCCAAAATAGCAATTCCATATATACCACTTTTCATGCCTTCGTAAGTAATACTTAAAGTTCCGTTTTTCATCCCAGTTTTAGTTGCTTTCTTAATATACAATGGTTTTTCTTTATCAAAACTTTCTTGTGTGTTGTAAAAAGCCATAACCATAGACCCCGAAGAACTTCTAATACCGGTAATATTTATAGTAAGTGTTTGACTATAGCTAATTATAGAAACTAAAAATAAGGGCAAAATAAAAGTTTTCATAAGCAAAGCGTTCTGTGTTATATTTTTTTCAAATCTAAAAGATATGGCAAGTTACAAAAAATAGATTTTTCATTTAACTTAGCCTGCTAATTGTGATTATTGTAAATGATTAAGTTAAATAATTGATATGGAAAAAATAATAGGTTTCTGCTCTCCACTACTCATTTACTTTTTTATTTCTGTTTTAAATTTAGTGCTACCCGGGCGTTGGGTGATTGGTTACGCTACAAAAGAAAATTCATCCGAAAAATTGAAATACAGATTAAATGGCATTACTGTTTTATTTACAGTAATTACAGCTTGGTTCTTATTGGGATATTATGATGTTGTGCCCTATAACTGGCTATATCTAGTTAGGTGGTATTCACTGGCAGGAGCTTTTTTTTTAGGAATTGTTTTTACGCTGTTTATTGTTTTGCCTTATTCACCAGTTAAAAAATCATTGTTGGCCGATATGTTTTTAGGTCGTTTAGAAAACCCACAACTATGGGGTGGAAGAATTGATGCAAAAATGTGGCTGTATTTAGTGGGTGCTGTGCTGTTAGAATTAAATATTTTAAGTTTTACCGCACATCATTGGATACTCTATCAAGGTCAAACATCTCCGGGCATTATTCTTTCTACAGCGTTGCTTACTTTTTTTCTGATTGACTACCTAACTTTTGAAGAAGTGCATTTATATACATACGATTTATTTGCTGAACGGGTTGGATTCAAATTAGGTTGGGGTTGTATTGTCTTTTATCCATTCTTTTACTCTATTGCTTTATGGACAACAGTAAATTTACCCAACCAACATACCCCAACCTGGTTAT
>CAIXZI010000642.1 GCA_903923915.1 uncultured Bacteroidota bacterium | reverse complement strand
CATCTCTAAATTCAGAATATTTTAGGAAACCCGAAGACACTTTTTACGTAGCCAACAAATGGGCAACTATTCTTAAAGATAAAGGCGTAAAAAAAATTGCCGGACAAATAGTAGTTGATGTAAGTTGTTTTGAAGAAGATATTCCTGCCAACTGGATATGGGGTGATATGGGCAATTACTTTGGCGCAGGGCCCAGTGGCTTATCTTACAATGATAATAAATTTTACATTGTTTATAAACCTGCTGCTAAGAACGGAGATAGCATGAGCATTAGTAAGCTAGTTCCGCAATTAGATAATGTAACTATTACAAGTTATGTTAAGGCAGGTGGAACAGAAGATAACGCCATGGTTTATCGCGCACCGGATGGTATGGATATAAAAGTTAATGGGACTTTACCTGTTAGTGTAAAACCACTTTCAATTGAGGGCTCTCTGCCCCACCCCGAGCAAGTTTTAGCTAAACACCTGCAACAAGCCATGGCAACACAAGGCATTGAATTAGGAAATAAAATGGTTTTTAAAATTAATTCTTTCAATAAAAAGCAATACGGTAAAACTCTAACAACACTTTATATAAGCAAATCTCCTTCGTTAGAAAAAATAATTTACAATACTAATCTCCATAGCAATAATCATTATGCAGAAAGTATTTTTAGAACAATTGCCTTTAAAAAAGGTGGCTTTGGCAGCAATTGGCAAGGCATACAAACCATCACCAATCACTTAAAAACAAAAGGTTTTGATGCAAATGGTTTATTTATTAGCGATGGAAGTGGCTTATCTCGTAGCAATGCGGTAACGGCAGAACATCTTACCAAAATATTATATATGATGTGTAGCGATAGCATAACCAAGCTATCCTTTGCTAACTCATTACCCATTGCCGGAGTTAGCGGCTCATTAAGAAGTTTAGGTAAAGGCACTGCTTTAGAAAATAATTTAAAAGCTAAAAGTGGTTATATTACCCGTGTACGTTCATACGCAGGTTATATGAAAACCAAAAGCGGCAAAGATATTTGCGTTAGTTTAATTATCAATAATTTTAATGGTAGTCCGAGTGATACGAAAAAGAAAATGGAGCAGATTTTTTTGAAGATTTACGAAGCTTATTAAATTTTACTCCACATAATAAATATCATCAAAAGGAGAATTTACCGGTGAGCCTAAATTAATGGGCGCCGACCAACTTTGCGTATCGTCATTCCAATTGCATTTATAAATATCATAACCGCCCATGCTATCAAAACCTTTAGAAGAGAAATACAATATCTTTCCATCTGCCGAAAGTGCCGGATACTCTTCATCAAAAGCCGTATTTATAATTTCTATGCGATGCGCCGGACTCCATTTATTACCGGGCAATTTAGTTAAACGATAAATATCTTTTCCATTACTCTCATCTTCGCCGTAACTCGAAAAATAAATAGTTGCTTTATCAGGTGATAAATAAATAACCGGTTTATAATTTTTCTTTTTATCAACAGAAGAGCGTATATCATCTGTACTAACCATTATTTTAGCCCCCGATTCTAAATGGGTAAAAGCATTATGAATGGTTTCTAAATCAACATGCTTTTTTTCAAACACTTCTAATACAACCGGTGTATTAACTAATTTTATTCCATTTTCGCAATGAGCTATTTCTTGTTCTACTTGTAATTTTTTCACTTCGGCAGATTTAGCCAGCATCATAAATTTTTGATAGGCTTTTATAGCTGCACTAAATCTATAGGTTGCATGATTAGCTTTTCCTAAAAAATAAAAAATATCTGTTGGTACATCTTTGCCTGCTGAAGCATAATCTAATGCTTGCACACAACGATATTTATCTTTTTTAGAATAGTACAAACTAATGCCGTAGTAATAAGAATTAATTGCGTCTAAATCAATATTTACCTCTAACTCCTGATAAAGCAAAACTGCTTCCTGATAGGTAGCTTGCTCGTATAATTGCTTGGCCAGTTTTAAATTTTGCTTGTCTTTTTCGGCTTCTTCAGGAGTTCGTTTAGGTTTTGTAATCTTAATTTCTTTATGTGTTACAGCGTCTTTTTTTGTTTCAATTTTTTTGGAGATTGCTTGCTCAAAAACAACTTTAGAAGCTTGTTCTTCCGTGAAAAAATTAGTCACTTTCATAGATTCGTTTCTGTTTTGTTTTGAAACTTGTATGCTTTGTTTCAAAACAAAATCGCCTCTCTTTTCAGGTAAGCTAAATGTATTATTCAGTTCCGTATAGCCATCTGCTTCCACAATAATATTATAAATTGTACCTGCCATTAAGGCCATCAGGTAATTACCTGTTTCGCCATTTGTTTTATAAACACCCGCAATCTCATTGGTAGAAGCATTAAATACGGTAATGATAGCATGCCTATTAGGAATAGAATCTGTTGTGATAAAATTTCCTTTAATAATAGAATAAGGCTGTGCGTTTTCTATTTTTTTAATCTGAATTAATTCAAACTTTCCGTTTTTTCTGTTAGAGCAAAAAGAGGCGAAATTACCCGACGTATCAGGTACATATAAAATATCATCGTACGTGGAATTGATTGGAAAACCCATGTTTTTAGGCTTAGACCAGGGTGCAGCAGCATCTGTGCGTGTACACATAAAAATATCATAACCGCCCATACTGTTATGTCCTTTGGATGAAAAATAAAGCGTGTTTCCATCTTTGCTGATGTATGGATAATTCTCGTCTAACGAAGTATTTATTTCAATGCCTAAAGACTGACTGGCTCCAAACGAACCCGCTGGCGTTACATTATTTTTATATAAATCTGT
>CAIXZI010000641.1 GCA_903923915.1 uncultured Bacteroidota bacterium | reverse complement strand
TTGTTTACTTTGCCATATAAACTATGACGTTCAACGAATTTAACTTTCAACCCGAGCTAACCGAAGGCCTAACCTATATGGGCTTTGATAAAGCAACCCCAATACAAGAACAAGCCATTCCGCTTATATTAGCTAATAAAGACCTTATAGCCTGCGCACAAACCGGCACCGGTAAAACAGCTGCTTATTTATTACCCATCATTAATAAAATAACACAAGCCCCCGGCGATTATATAAACACGCTTATTATTGTTCCAACACGCGAACTGGCTATACAAATTGACGAACAGCTGCAAGGCTTTTCATACTTTGCCCCTGTAAGTGCGCTTGCCATTTTTGGAGGCAATAACGGTTCTGCTTTTGATCAGGAAAAAAGAGCCTTAACCCAAGGAGCTAATATCATTATTGCAACCCCCGGAAGGTTAATATCTCATTTAAATATGGGCTATGTAAAAGCCGATAAACTAAAGCATCTAATTTTAGATGAGGCCGATAGAATGCTGGACATGGGCTTTAGTGAAGACCTTCAAAAAATAATAGACCATCTACCAAAAGATAAGCAAACATTAATGTTTTCGGCTACCATGCCACCTAAAATAAGAACGCTTGCCAAAAAAATATTAAAAGACCCGGCAGAAATAAATATTTCACTATCAAAACCTGCTGCAGGTGTAACGCAAGCAGCTTATGTAGTTTACGATGCACAAAAACCCGAGTTACTAAAAGGTATTCTTAGCGAAAAAGAAATGAGTAGTGTTATTATCTTCTCTTCTAAAAAAGATAAAGTAAAAGAACTTGAAAAAGAATTAAAACGCGCTAAGTTTAATGTTGCCGCTATTCACTCTGATTTAGAACAGAACGAAAGAAATGATGTGCTGCGTAATTTTAAGAATAAAAACCTGCAAGTGCTTGTTGCTACTGATATTTTATCGCGTGGTATTGATATTGATTCTATAAGTTTAGTGGTAAATTATGATGTACCAGGCGATGCCGAAGATTATATACATCGTGTAGGGCGTACAGCCCGTGCAGAAACCACAGGTACTGCCATTACTTTTATTAACGACCACGATCAACACAAATTTAAAAAGATAGAAGACCTTATTGGCTACGAAATAAATAAATTAGCTGTACCCGAAAAGCTTGGTGCGCAACCTGAATACGCACCTGAGAAAAAAGAAAAAAGAAAGCCTTTTAATAAATTTGCAGGCAGAAAAACTAAACGCTAATTTTTTTCTATTTAATTCTTTCAATAACGTGTTGGTCTAAACCTCTTTGAGGCTCTGAGCTTGCTTGGGCAAAAGGGTGAACAAACTTTAACAGCCTATAAATACTTTCAACTAACAAACTGCTGTTTAAAAACAATTTATAATCAAAACGTAAGCCTTCATTCGTAAAGTACCTTAGCAAAAAAATTGTATGCACACATTATTGCAAATAACATCATCAGCGGCTAATCAAGCCGTGCAAACTGTTACAACTGCTGTAGCTGATACAGCACATCAGGCAGTTACAACCGCTTCGGTAACAACAACAGCACTTCCGCCAGATAGCTTTAATTTACTATCTATGTTGGAAAAGGGTGGGCCAATGATGATACCCATGGCTTTTTTGTTTGTTTTAAGTATTTATGTTTTAATTGAAAGGTTACTTATAATTGGTAAGGCATCAAAAAAGAACGATGGCTTGCTAACTGCCTTGCAAGGTTTAATTAAGCAAGGTAATTTGGCTGCTGCAAAATCTATGTGCCAAGGGCAAAACACCCCCGAAGCATTTATGTTAGAAAAAGGAATTTCTCGTATCGGCCAACCAGTAGCTGAAATTCGTGAAGCTATGACAGAAGGTGCATCGGTGCAATTAGGTAATTTAGAAAAAAAATTAAATATCTTAAACATAACCGGGCGTATTGCACCTATGTTTGGTTTTATAGGTACTATAATAGGTGTTGTAAAAATATTTTATAACATAGCCTTAGCCGGAACGGTTGAAATTAGCGTTATATCTACCGGATTATATGAAAAAATGATAAGCTCAGCTACAGGTTTGGTAGTTGGTGTACTTGCCTTTGTTGCTTACCATTGGTTAAATGCCCGTTTAGATAAATTAGCACACAGAATGGAAGAAACTAAAATGAAATTTTTAGATATTTTAAACGAACCTTCTTAATCAATTATAGAAATGTTGAGTTATTGAATTTAGATTTAATTCATTCATTCTACAAATCAAAAATTAATAAATCAAAAAATGAGAGGAATACGCCGCAAACATAGAGAAGCTGAGGTTTCTACTGATTCGTTAAGTGATATCATGTTCTTTCTGTTGCTTTTCTTTTTAATATTGTCAACCATGGTTAGCCCTAATTCTATTAAGGTAAACCTGGCAAGTTCTAATCCTCGAACAGATATTAGTAAGAACAATAAACCGGTGCATCTTGCCGTTACTAACGATAGAAAGTATTATGTTGACAATCATGAAGTAACGTTATCTAATTTAGAAAGTGTTATTGCCGAAAAAATTAAAGGAAAAGTTGAACCTGTTTTAGTAATGCATTTAGATAAAGATTTATCTATACAAGACGAAGTAGATATTTTGCAAGTATGCGATCGTTTAAAATGTAAGCCTGTATTAGCCACCAAGCCAACCAACGCCAGCAAATAATGATAACCGCACAACAAGATAATAAAAAAGATAAAGCCATTGCAGCTATAATAACAGCTGTAATAATGATGCTTATTTTTATTTTTTTGTACTTCTATATTATTATTACACCTAACCCACCTTTTCCTATGTCGGCAGATGGTGGCGAAGAAATTAACTTTGGTATTTATAATGAAGGAACGGGTAATGTTGAAAATACGGGTATTGGCGATGCAACTAGTGTAGTAGTTGATAAAACATCTTCACCTAAAACAGAAGAAAGTGATGCGCAAGATAAACCCTTTGAAAACGGAGAAGTTGTTTTAGAAAAGAAAAACGATAATCCTAAAATAAAAAATAACGAAACCGTTATAACGCCAACCAAAACCAAAGAAGAAATACAAAAAGAAGAGGAAGAAGCT
>CAIXZI010000640.1 GCA_903923915.1 uncultured Bacteroidota bacterium | reverse complement strand
CAAATGGGTGCAAACCTTAAAGCTGATAAAAACGTAAAAGTTATCGAGCAAGAAAATTTGCATGCTTCGCCGGGTTGGTTTGATATGCAGGCTAATTTTTGTGACCCGGGTTTTGAACATAAAGAAGATTTGCAAAGTGGTATGCATGCCGCTGCACAAGGCGGTTTTACAGGTGTTTGCATTATGCCGGCAACTAACCCGCCACTGCATAGCAAATCGCAAATTGATTATGTGGTTAATGCGTGCAAAAATAATTTGGTAGATGTTTTTCCGGCAGGATGCTTAACACGGAATTCGGACGGAAAAGAAATGACTGAAATGTTTGATATGAAACAAGCAGGCGCTGTTGCTTTTACTGATTATAAAAATTCTATAAAAGATTCTGGATTATTAGTTCGTTTATTGCAGTATGCTGAAAACACCGGAAGTTTAATTATTACACATTGCGAGGATAAAAGTTTAGCGGCAGGCGGACAAATGAATGAAGGTGAAACGGCTACACATCTTGGTTTAAAAGGTGTTCCGGCACTGGCAGAAGAATTAATGGTGCAGCGCAATATAAATTTACTGGCTTATGCAGGCGGTAAAATGCACTTGCCAACTATATCAACTAAATTAAGTGCTGATTATATTAAACAGGCAAAAAATAAAAATTTACATATTACATCAGGGATTGCAGCGCACCAATTATTATTGAATGATACTACACTTACAGAATTTGATACTAACTTAAAAGTTACACCGCCGTTGCGTGATAAAAACGAAGTAGAAAATTTAAAGCGTGCTGTTATTAATGATAGTATTGATGTTATTGTGAGCGATCATTGTCCGGAAGAGATTGAAAATAAAGATGTAGAATTTGACCACGCAGCTTTTGGCATCATTGCCTTAGAAACAGCTTATGCAACAGCTAACACAGCCTTACATGGAAAAATTGAACAAGAAAAACTGATTGAAAAAATAAGCACAAACCCACGTAAGATTTTAGGTTTGCATGTACCGGTTTTAAAAGTGGGAGAAAAAGCAAATATTACTTTGTTTAATCCGGATATAAAATGGGAGTTTACACAAAAGCATATTGCATCTAAAAGCAAAAACACACCATTTATTAATTACAACTTTATTGGAAAAGCCATTGCTGTAATTAATAATGGAAAGTTGAATATGTGTAAATAGTTGCGTTAGGGATGGCAGCGGAAATCCTTTTAGGTAATCCTAAAAGATTGGAGCGAACAGCCCGACGGCGCATGAGATTGCCACGCCTGCGGCTCGCAATGACAAACGAGCCGGAACGCCAAAAATTAATTAAGTGTTATAGAGCTTTGACCAACAATTACTCCATCGCAAGAAATTTCGATGATGTATTTACCGGGTAAAAAAGCACCATCGCCTTCGCATAAAGTTGTTACACCAATTTCTTTATTGGCATAATCTATACTTGTTTTACCTGCAAAATAACCTGTTGAGCCATCAAATTTAAATTTATAATTATCATCATAGCCTTTTGCCATTTCTTTGCCATCGGGTGTCATAATACGAACAAAAACTTCTCTTGTGCCGGGTTTAGAAATTTTATTTTCTCCAAGCGAGTAACTCACTTTTATAGCATCTACGCGTTTGGCTTTGGTCGTAACGCTTTGTTTTTTATTTTTCTTAATATCAATGCCTTGTGCGGTAATGGCATAACACGAAAGCAGAGAAGCTTTGTCTATAGTGCCCTGCAGCGATTCTTTATCTTTATTTAATTGAGTTGATTTTGTTTTTTCTTCATCTAATTTTTTAATGACATCATTTTTTTCGACAATTAATTTTTTATTTAAAGTGT
>CAIXZI010000639.1 GCA_903923915.1 uncultured Bacteroidota bacterium | reverse complement strand
TGTGGTTATTCCAATTACTGTTCTTGAAGAGTTAGATCAGTTTAAAAAAGGTAATGACACCAAAAACTTTGCTGCGCGCGAGTTTTCAAGATATTTGGATAAACTTTCGGGCAATCATTCTCTACAAAACTGGACTCCTATTAACGGCAAAGGCCATGGAAATTTTAAAATAGAGTTTGCGCAAAAAGCAAAAACTATTGATGCAGATCATGTTTTTGGCGAACGTAAAGCCGATCATAAAATATTGAATTGCGCTATTAAGGTAGCCGAGGAATTTCCGGATAAAAAGGTTGTTTTAATTAGTAAAGACATTAATCTTAGGCTTAAAGCCAAAGCTCTTAACATGGCTGCCGAAGATTATGAAACTGGAAAAGTTAAACACGTTGACGAGCTTTACACGGGAATTACAACTATTGAGAAAGCTCCTATACATGCTATCGATACTTTGTACCAAAAAAACGAAGTGGATGTTTCTTCTACACATAAAAGAGATACGCCAATGGCAAATCATTTCTTTGTTTTAAAAAACGGACAAAAATCGGTATTGGCTGCTTTTGAACAAGAAACAAAAACTTTACGTAGAGTAAATAAAACAGTTGCCTTTAATGTAGTTCCAAAAAACGCAGAACAGGCTTTTGCTATTGATGCAATTTTAAATCCAAATATTAAATTGGTTTCTATACAAGGTGTGGCAGGTACAGGCAAAACACTTCTATCTATTGCAGGTGCTTTAGAACAACGTCGTAATTTTCATCAAATATATATTGCTCGTCCAATTGTGCCATTAAGTAATAAAGACATTGGTTATTTACCCGGCGATATTAAATCTAAACTAAATCCATACATGGAACCACTTTGGGATAACCTAAAGTTTATTAAAAGTTTGTTTGGCGAAAAAGATAAAGAGTACAAACAAATTGAAGAGATGGTGGAGAAAGAAAAAATTATTGTTTGTCCGCTTGCCTACATACGCGGGCGTAGCTTAAGTAATGTGTTTTTTATTGTTGACGAAGCACAAAACTTAACTCCACACGAAGTAAAAACTATTATTACCCGTGCCGGCGAAAACACTAAAATTATTTTTACCGGAGATGTACATCAAATTGATACGCCTTACTTAGATGCTCAGAGTAATGGTTTGTCGTACATCATCGATAAAATAAAAGATAATAAACTATACGCACACGTTACCCTACAAAAAGGGGAACGTAGCGAATTAGCTAACTTAGCAAACGAATTACTTTAAATTAAAGTAATTCGTTTTTATTTTTTCAAAAACTTTATCTATCGCTAAGGCTAACTTACGGTCTTTATCTGTTACCATGTTACCGGCATCATGTGTAGATAAATGTATTTCAACTTTATTATATTCGTTTGCCCACTTAGGATGATGATTCATTTCTTCAGCAATAGCAGCTACTTCTGTCATAAAGGCAAATGCAGTTTTGAAATCCTTAAATAGAAAGTTGCGTTTTAATTGATTGTTTTCTTCTATCCACATGTTTGTAAAGCTAAATTTTTCTGCAACAACATTTCTATCTCGGGTAATGAATTATATAGTTGTTCAAACGAATCGATAATAAAATATTTCTCTTGTAATATATCTGTTCTAAATTCTGTATTAAAAATTGTTTGGACATCAAAGGATTGATGAACTACCTTATTGCTTAAACAACATTCTGTTTCTCCTTTTGATGAAATAATGCCTGCACCATAAATTTTTAACTGATTGTTTTCTTTAATCAAACCAAACTCAATAGTAAACCAGTAAATTTTCCCTAATAACTCAATTGCTCTTGGATTATCAATGTGTTTCAATGCGATATCACTTATGCCTTTAAAAAAGTTCACGTAAGAATTATTACTTAATAATGGTACATGTGCAAACACATCATGAAACATATCTGGTTCTTCTAAATAATCCAACTGCTCCATACTGCGTAACCAACAAGTAGCTGTAAATTTTCGTGGAGATAAAAATTCAAAAAATTCTTTTTGCGGACTAATGTTAGGAACAACCTGCAAGCCCCATCCTGTTATAGGTTTCAGCAAATTGTTTACTTCTTCAAAATTCGGAATTTTATCAGAGGTAAATTTTACAATTTCTAAAGCCTTTAAATATTCGTCAGAAACAATAGGTT
>CAIXZI010000638.1 GCA_903923915.1 uncultured Bacteroidota bacterium | reverse complement strand
TCTTTACTTACCGAACTTACTATTGTGAAGAAGATAAAAAGTAAAGTGTTGAGTGATTTTTTTTGTTGCTCAATACACGATTTTGCCATAAATACTAAAGCAATGGATAAAAACAACAACCCTTGTGGTTCACTATACCCTAAATGCCAGTAGGATACTGTTTGAATACCGCCCGTAACAAAAAAAGCAAAGAGAAATGATTCAATAATTGTGAAGTTTATTAATCTACAAAATCTATAAAGAAAATAGCAGGTAAATACTCCTAACATGCAAAAGCATAAATACCACCAAGGAAAATTTAATCCAAAAAGTTTGCTTTGAAGAATTATGGGTGCGTATGAAATTGGACGAAAACGATAGGTTAAATCAAAGGCTTGCCATTTTTTATAAGCCTGCAACACATTTTTATTTCCAACATTTACATCCTCATTTATCTCAATCATGTGATCGTCTTCAAAATGAAATTCAGAAAATAAAATGCCTGAAATAGCACATGTTCCTAACCAAATTACCAAAAAGAAAATAAAAATTTTAAGATTGGTATATAGATATTTATTAACTATTTTTTCAAAAAAACTCATACGCTATTTAGTTTAAAATTTCTTTTAGTGTTTTTGCAACTTCTTGTGTTTGATTTGCTGTTAAAGCCATTCCGCTTGGCAGATAAAAGCCATACGTGTACATTTTTTCTGCGTTAGGATAAGTTTCTCCCACAAATAAATTCATTTTTTTAAATATAGGCTGCAAGTGCATAGGGTAAAAAAATGGGCGAGTTGCAATTTCTTTTTCGGCTAATTTTTTCATTAATATTTCTGCTGTAACATTTTCTTTTTTAGAAATAATACCAAACACCCAGTAAATATTTTCGGCATAATTAGTTTTTTCAACTGGAAGAGAAATACCTTTTTCATCTTTAAGAAGTGATGTATATAAAGCACCCATTTTTCTTTTAATGGCCATAAATTCATCCCAACGTTCAAGTTGCGCTACGCCCAAAGCCGCTTGTATATTGGTCATGCGCATATTCCAACCTAATTCTTCATGTACAAAACGTTTAGTTGGCATAAAACATAAATTACGTAAGGACTTACATCTTTCTGCTAATTTCTCATCATTAGTAAGCACCATACCACCTTCTCCGGTAGTAATTAATTTATTAGGATAAAAACTAAATACGCTAATATCTCCAAAGCTGCCGCAAGGTTTACCTTTATACGTTTGACCGTGTGCTTCGGCAGCGTCTTCAATTATTTTGAGATTGTGTTTTTTAGCAATCTCTAATACAGCATCCATTTCAACCGGTAATCCATAAATATGTACTACCATAATGGCTTTAGTTTTAGACGTAATTTTAGCTTCAATTTGATTTACATCCATATTCCAGTTTTGTAAATTACTATCTACCAAAACAGGTTTAGCACCAACTTTTATAATAGCCGAAGCGCAAGAAATAATAGTAAATGCAGGCATGATGACTTCATCATCTTTACCAATACCCAAAGCTTCAATAGCAATTTCTAAGGCTGCTGTGCCATTGCAAACAGCCACACCGTATTTTCTATTTACTTTTTTGGCTAACTCTTCTTCAAATTTTTTAATAAATGGTCCTTCAGAGCTTATCCAGCCGGTATCAATACATTTGTTGAGGTATTTTTTTTCGTTGCCATTTAATAACGGCTCATTTACGGGAATCATCTTTTTAATTTTGTGTTAATATAAAGCCTTTATGATATATTCTAAAATTTTCAATTTTATTATCCGGATCTAAACTATTAAAATCAGTTACTAAATTGTATTGAGGTAAAAATGCTTCAATAAATTTATCTTCGTTTAACAACCAAGCAGGAAAACTGGCATCATAAAAAATTTCTGCATCAGCTTTTTGCAAAACAATTCTTTCAGGAACATTCTCTATGAAAAAAACGCGGTCGAAAATAATATTTTTGAATTTGAAGCTTTTTATTTCTTTAATGAAGGTGTAGGGGTCTTCAAGATACTGAATAGCACCTGATGCAAAAAAAACATCTTTTTCTCCTTGATAATCTTTGATAGAATAATAAAATTTTAACTCGTCATTTTCAAATTCTT
>CAIXZI010000637.1 GCA_903923915.1 uncultured Bacteroidota bacterium | reverse complement strand
CAGAAAATGCAAAACCAATGGAACGGATTGATGAAGAAGTCCGCTTTATCAAACGTTATACTTTAATGCACGGCAAGGTTAAAACGGAATCCCAAATATTGAGTTTTATAAATTCTTTGCAACGTGCCATTATTGAAAGGCGTATCCGAAAAACATCGGAATACTCAAAAGAGATACAGCTTATCCAATCCACTTTGATTAAGATTTATGAGAACATGAAAAAAGAAGTTCGCATAACCTTAGATAACCGCATCATTGATAAGTTCATGGCTATTTCCGGCTCGGAAAAAGTAAGGTTATCCATTAACTACATGAAACGGTTTGTGGGTTTACAGGGTAAACATATTACTAAGGAAAAAGCCGTGAAATTATTTGACTTAATTACCGCCGCCATTCAAAAAGGAAATATACAGGCAAACGATCCGTATTTAGAAAAGATTAGAAACGTGCTAAAATCCCTTAAATATTTTATTGAGGTTGGCAGAAAAACAGATACCATCGCCATACATCAAACTGTTTTGAACGGAATTAATACGGCTTTGGGTTGTGATTGTTGCGATAAAAAAAAAGGGCTGGCAGGAATAGAAGATGTGCCTGTGGCGGTTGAGAATAAAACCCAAAACGGTCGTGTCATTAACAGCATGGATTTTTGCGAAATGGAATTTGAAACCATTGGCTTTATGGGAAAATGGAAAGATTTTATAGGCGACCCAAGCCCCGGATTTTCTGCCATGATTTTTGGAAAGCCAAAATTTGGTAAATCACATTTAGCCATAGATTTTGCGGCGTATTTAGCAAGGCATCACGGAAATGTATTATACATTGCCAAAGAAGAGGGTTTAGACAGAACGCTACAAGAAAAATTAAACAAGCCTGAAATTAAACATCCTTGCTTAACCGTAACGGATGAATTACAGCCCGACTATGCTCCTTATGATTTTATTTTCTTTGACAGCGTGAACACGTTAAAACTTTCACCGGAAGATATACAGCGATTAAAACAGGAATATTCCGGCAAATCATTTTTTTCTGTTCACCAAACGACTAAAAGCGGAAGCGCAAGAGGAAAAAATACCGCCATGCACAATGTTGATGCTGTGATTGAAATACCTGAAAAGGGAAAAGCTGTTCAGTATGGTAGGTTTAATCAGGGAGGAGAGATGAATATTTTTAATGATGATATAAATTCAAACGAGGAATTAGATGGCGTTAAAAAAGTAGATTGGACAGAACCTAAATATCTAAATC
This sequence comes from uncultured Bacteroidota bacterium, assembly GCA_903923915.1. Classification (GTDB taxonomy): domain Bacteria; phylum Bacteroidota; class Bacteroidia; order B-17B0; family Aurantibacillaceae; genus PALSA-968. Next base: position 1,257 of record CAIXZI010000637.1, on the reverse strand, counting down.
GTTCCGATTGGATGGCTTTAAAAACAATAAAAGCAAAATATGAAGCGGGCGATTACGAAGGTGCTTATGATTATGCTATGAATAAAGATACAGTAATACGTGAGCAAATTCCGGTAAGTATTTGGTTAAAACTGGGAGGTAAATTAACGCCTAAAGGCTATGAAAATTTATTGGCTGAGAAAAATAATATTAAGAAACACAGGTGAAATTAATACAGTAATTTATCGATAAAATATTTTTAATATATATTTGATTGTTTAAATCTCAAAAAACAAAACCAACGGCAATTAAGGGACTATTTATAGTCCCTTTTTTTTGATATAATTTAAAATATCACCTAACTTAATTCCCAAGTGTAATTTGATTCATAACATAAAATTTTTTTGCCGCTTTTCAATGAAATATGTTTAAGCTTCCATATAAGAATTCCATGTGAATACAATCTACTGTCAACTAATCTATTGTAAACTTCCTCACTGATAAGAATTTTATTTTCAGCTTCATTTACAAGCCTTGAAGCATAATTTATTGGTTTTCCAACCCATATTAAATCATTATTATTTTTATTTCTTCCTTTGCCTATTTTTGTAATTAAGGTATCTCCATAATCTATTCCAACACCACATTCAATTTTAACAAATAAGTTCGTATTTAAAATATTTGTAATCGCCCACTGAATTTGCATCGCAGCTTTTACAGAATTATTATTTTTTCCATTTCCACCAAAGATTCCCATAATTCTATCACCGTCAAACGCGCGCACTTCACCATCATTATCATTTATAATATTTACATTAATCTCATGGAAGCACTGGTATATTTTTGCAGCCTTTTCATGCCCATAAATTTCGCTCAAATGACTTGAGCTTCTAATATCAACAAACATAAAAGTAAATTCTCCAGACAAGCCAGTATTTCCAAATGTTAATTTCTGATGACTTATATCAGGGATAATATTTGTTGCATCTATGACAAATTTTTCTTTTGCATAGGTTGATACTTTGTTTTCTAAATCTGCGAATAGACCCATAGGACTTTATTTATGATACTTTTTTAATATTATAATTATTTCTTTCGCATTATGAGTTTCCACAAAATAAAATATTGATGATATAAAAAATAATATTGTTGTCATAACTAAAAGCCTAAGCAACCAATTAAACCTATCGCTTTTAATGTTCCTAACAAAACTTACTTTGTATAATTCAAAAGTCAATGATTTAATTATCTCTTCCTCATTAGTTGAATTTACATTAT
>CAIXZI010000636.1 GCA_903923915.1 uncultured Bacteroidota bacterium | reverse complement strand
GTAACAATAATTAGTTCCTTTACAAAACTAATTAAATAAATTTAATTCACCTAAAAAATAACATCATGATTGTAATTACAGGAGCCACCGGAAACATAGGCTCAAAAACAGCCGCTAAATTATTAGCAAAAGGCAAAAAAGTAAAAGTAATCGCTCGTAACAGCGAAAAGTTAGAAGACCTAAAAAAACAGGGTGCAGAAGTTGACTTAGGAGATATGCATGACGCAGCATTTTTAACAAAAGCATTTAAAGGTGCAGAAGCAGTTTTTTTAATTGTACCACCAAACTTGCAGGCTGAAAACATCTCTAAACATCAAGATGCAGTTGGTGAAGCACAAGTAGAAGCTATAAAAAATGCAGGCGTAAAAAACGTCGTATTTATTTCATCTCAAGGAGCACAAGATATTGAAAATACCGGGGTTGTTGCCGGACTTGGAAGACAAGAAATTCGATTAAATAAACTACCGGAAGATGTAAATGTTCTTAATATAAGAGCATCGTATTTCATGGAAAATTTATTTAACCAAATCGGTGTCATAAAAGGTATGGGAATTATGGGTAGTCCTGTAAAAGGTGATTTAAAAATGGGGATGATTGCAACACAAGATATTGCGCATTTTGCTAGTGAAAAATTAAGCACCTTAAACTTTAAAGGGAAAAATACCGTTGATTTGCATGGCGACAGAGATTACAATCACCATGAGGTTGCTGCTATTGTTGGTAAAGCAATTGGAAAACCTGAATTACCTTACGTTGAGTTTCCTTTTGAAGACAACAAAAAAGCCTTACTTGAATATGGAATTTCAGAAAGCGTAGCCGATGGATTTAACAATATGTATAAAGGCATCAATGCAGGCTTATTCAATGTCTCTAAACGAACAGAACAATCTACAACTAAAACGACTTTAGAAGATTTTACAAATAACGTTTTTAAATACGCTATGCAATAATTTATTAAAAATATATGATACGCAAATCAACCGCCATTTGGAATGGCACAGGAAAAGAAGGTAAAGGAACATTAACCTTGGGATAAAAACAATATTGTAGAGGAAAAATACATTTTTTGTTTATGAGCTTTAAAAGCTTCTACAATCAACTCTTTTCTATCTGCAAATTTTCCAATAAGTTCGTTTTTTATATCGTCTATATTATCCGTATAATATTTCAAAAGAATTTTCTCAGCACCGCTTATATCATTGTTGTTTATGGCTTTAAAAATCTCTAAAACACTTCCATATTTCATCCTAGCAGATAGATACCACCCATAAGTTGAAAGAAGGTGTGCGTTTCTGTTTTCTATTTCTTGACTCTCCTTAAATTTTTCTTGAAAGTTCTTTGGTAAAGAAGGTAGTAGATTATGGATATTTCTTATTATATCAGGTAACTCTCTTTCAACATCAGCAGGCTTTTTGTCTATTTCTTTTTCCATGTTTTTCAATAATATAGCGTTATTCAAAAATAATCAATAAAGGCATTTATTGGTAAAAAAAGGCTGGGTGCGTAAATAGGTGCGTAAAGATGCGTATGAGCGAACTTGGCTGAACCTACCAGAACCTACATTTTTAAAACTTCAAAACCTCTGAAACATCAATAAAATAAGGGTTTTTAAGCTAAAATGGTTGAAAATAAAAAGGGGTTCAGCTTTTCGGCTAAACCCCTCTGGGTGGGAACTACTGGGTTCGAACCAGTGACCCCCTGCTTGTAAGGCAGGTGCTCTGAACCAGCTGAGCTAAGCTCCCAAAAATTCAGGGTGCAAATATAATAGTTTTTTTATATCACAAAAAAATAATATTTATATTTTTCATTCACGTAACATATATTATCTTTGCACCCAAATTAAAAAAACTGTTTTTATCATGTCAAAAAATTCCGGTAAAATTGCCCAAGTAATCGGTCCTGTAGTGGATGTACGCTTTGATTTAGAAGGCGGAAAACTACCTAATATTTTAGATGCGCTTGAAATTGTTCGCGAAAACGGACAAAAACTTATTCTTGAAGTTCAACAACACGTTGGTGAAGATACTGTACGTACCATTGCAATGGATAGTACGGATGGTCTTTGTCGTGGCATGGAAGTTGCCTCAACAGGCGCTGGTATCACTATGCCCATTGGCGATAAAGTAAAAGGCCGCTTATTTAATGTAGTTGGAGAAGCTATAGATGGTATTAACCACGTATCTAAAGAGGGTGGTAAAAGTATTCACCGTCAGGCACCTAAATATGAAGAGCTTTCTACGGCTTCAGAAATTTTATTTACAGGTATTAAAGTAATCGATTTAATTGAGCCTTACGCAAAAGGGGGTAAAATTGGTTTGTTTGGTGGTGCCGGTGTAGGTAAAACGGTACTTATTATGGAGTTGGTAAACAACATTGCAAAAGCTTATGCTGGTTTATCAGTATTTGCTGGTGTTGGAGAGCGTACACGTGAAGGAAATGACTTGTTGCGTGAGTTTATCGAATCAGACGTTATTAAATATGGCGATGAGTTTAAACATTCAATGGAAAAAGGCGGATGGGATTTATCTAAAGTAGATACCAAAGCCTTAGAAGAATCAAAAGCAACACTTGTTTTCGGACAAATGAATGAGCCTCCTGGAGCACGTGCTCGTGTGGCTTTATCAGGATTAACAATGGCGGAATACTTCCGTGATGGAGATGGTACCGGACAAGGAAAAGATATTTTATTTTTCGTAG
>CAIXZI010000635.1 GCA_903923915.1 uncultured Bacteroidota bacterium | reverse complement strand
CTTATAGTGTGGTTTTTATGTGGGTAGTTATGGCGAAATATGTTTTGCCTTTCTTCTTCTAAGCCATCATTATAAAGCGCGGCTTTGTTGTAAAGGCTTAACCAAAATTTCTCTACAAAAAAAGTTGGTTGCCCTGCTTTTGGGTGGTATGCCGGAAACTGCCGGCTGAATGTTATTATTTTACTCATGGGTTAAAATTTATTAGTGTTTGTTGTGGATTTTGCTCTACTATTTTGGATTTTTTTAAACCTAATTGCCTTTTAATTTCATCGCACCAAATTTTATAAGGGTGCATGGCTCTTTCTCCGTATGGGTAAACATCTCTTAAGGCTCGTTTTATTTCTTTTAATGGTTTACCTTGATTTTCTTTAATGGTTTGTTGTATTAAGCCTGTACAACATTGCCGCCATGTTTTACTCATCTATAGTTTTTTTAAATGGTGCAATTACTATATATAATTCTGTGTAAAAAATATTTAACGAAAAAACTAAGCCGTAGTATTTAGTGCTTGTTCTGTGGCTACTATATTTTCCATCTTTTACCCATTTCCATAAATGAAAATTTATAATTATGCTAAAAAATTGGTGTGTTCTTTGTAGTTGAATTTGGTATTGTTTCATATTTTTTTTTAAAAAGGTAAAGTTTCTTGTTCTTCTGTTTGTCCTATACTTTTTGCGTACTCGCATACTTGTATTGTGCTAATTTCGTCTTGACTGCAAAACATATTTGCCTCAAATAAATACGGCTTACCGTTGCCATACATTAAAACTATTTTTTCCTCGTTTGCGTTGTTCTCTGCTGCCGTTGTAATTATTACCGGGTATTTGTAACGCTTTGTTGTTAGGGTTGGTTTTACCTTAATGTTTTCTTTTAAAATGCGCTCGATATAGTTTGTATCAAAACGGTTGCGCAAAACTTCCTTAACAATGTATTTTAAATTATACTCTAATTTTAAAAAGCCATGTTCTAAAAACATGCCGCGCATAAAAGTTGTAATTTCTCTTTCTGCGCCGCTTTTGTTTGCGTTTATTAGTTTGCGTAAAGCTTCGGTTTTTAAAATTGCGGGCGTAAAGTGCATGCGACTTTCTTTTTTGTTTACAAGTGTGCGTTTGTTTAGGTAGCACAAAAATTGCGGTATTTCTTCAAGCATTAAGTCTAGTAAGTTAGTTCGCTCGGTGGTTGCTTTTGGTACGCGCCTAACCCAAAAACGCTCGTCGTGTTCGTTGGCTATCAAAAAATTATCTTCGTTATTCGAGCAAAAAATAAATTTTAAAAAGCAATCAATCTCTATTTGATCAACGCCTTTTTGGTTCATTACAATTTTGTCGCCGGTGCTTAGTGCCTTAATTTTTTCAATCGTTTTTTTCTTATCAATAAAACTTTCTTCGCATGCTACAAGTAATTTATCGGCCCATGACGCGTTAAAATCATTTTCTAAATCGGCGTTGCCAATTAGTGCCATGTTACCGGTAAAAATGGCTTTTAATAGTTTTACAAAGGTACTTTTACCGGTGTTGTTCTCTTTTGAAACTAAGCAAAGTATAGGCAACATTTGCGTAGGGTTGCGGTATAAAATTTGTATGTAGTCAAGGCCTATTTCTAATTGATCGCCAAAAATGTGAGTTAAAAAATTTAATGTTTCCGGGCAATCGCTTTGCGTTTCGTCTGCTTCGTGTTCAAAGGGTTTATACCGGTTAAAACAACTATTAATTATTTCTTGGTAGTTTACATGGTCGGGCTTGGCGCAAAAAGCTTTGTACTTTGCTATGTGCTGCATAAAGTTTTTGTTATGATCGGAAACTATGGTACCGGATTGCCTGCGGTGGTATTGATATTCTAAAACGCCGTTTTTGTTTGGTATGTAAAGTTTTTCGTAATAATGATCACCCACGCGAAAATAATTTTTTGCCGCGCCCGGTATAATAAGTTTAAGTTCGTTTTTCTCCGTATCAAATTGGTACTTGGTACCATGAAATATAAACGGCTTTTCTTTTATTATTTGGTTGTGGGCCGTATAAAATTGCTCATGCGTTGCAATGTGCAAATGATTAAAAACCTTTGTTAAGTTGCCGGTTATGTTAAACTTTTTAAAGTAGTGGTTTTTAGTACGGCTAAAGCTTGTTAGTTCGGTGGTTATGCTATCTAAATCGGTTATATAAGCCTCAAATAAATCATCAAGGCCTTTTGGTGCAAGTTCTAGTTCTTCGGTGTTTATGTGTGCAAAATATACATCAAATTCGCCGTTTTTGCGGTGGTCTTTTAAAAGTTCTACAATGTTGCGCGCGCTTGTAAAAAAGCCGTTTGGGCGGGCGTATAGGTCGCGTTCTTCTTCTAAGGCCTTAAGGCTTATTTGTGTGCAATCGCCATCGTAAAGCAAAATAATATTTTTAACCTTGCACGTTTTAATAGTGGTTAAAATATCCGGGTGCAAAGTTCCGGTTTGCGTGTCCTTTACGTTTTGAATGCCGGCTAAACCAAAAATATACAAGCCATTTAAGTAACCGGAAAGGCTTTTAATATATCCTTCTGTTATTACAATGGTGTCGATTTCTTTGCCTGTTCTTACTGCTTCAATAATGTTTGGGGCAATCCATGGCAAAGATTTTGCGCCTTTGGGATTGTCATATTTAATGGTTGTTTCTTTGCCCTTGGTGGTTATTATACGCTCGTTGCCGGGTTTATAGCGGCGAATTTCAACATACTTTTTGCGTACATCCGCAACACTTCCCGCGTTGGTTGGTTTGTTAGCAAAATAACATTGATCGCCTCGTAAATCGTAAAGCGGTATAAGTATGTCGCCGGTCTTTTCATCCTCGCAAAGCAAAGGCATTTCAATAACCGGACTATCTTTTTGCGCTGCGTATTGTGGTATCAAAAGTTTGTTGTTTTCTTTTGTTAGGCCAATAGCATTACAGCGTATTTGAAAATACGAAAGTTCTTTTTGTTCGCTCATAAGTTTTTAGTCAGCTTGTTTTAAAAATTCAGCGGCCAAAATTTGCAAGGTATTTTTGTCAATAAAAATAAGGTCGTCGCCTTGTTCTAATAAAATCGTTTTTTCTGTTTTAGATAAAAACAAAGTTTTTTCGTTGCCGTTTTGTATTTCTATTTGTGCGCTCATTTTGTTTCGTATTTGCAAAAATTTATAATAGTTTCTAAGTTTTTAACGCTGCTTTGGTGGCTGCTGTTGTTAGGGTTTGGCAAAATTTTTTCAAGAGACTTTTCGCCCTTTAAAACACGTTGGCAAATTTTATGTAAAGGCTCATTTATAAAATTTGTGCAACTATCAAAGCAAATTCGGCATGCGTTGTTTTGCTCGGTTGCGTTTGGTACGTTTTGCCAAATTTTCCGTTTATGGTTTATAAAATTTTCTAAGCAATTAAGTAACCAAGTGCGCTTGCAATCGCTTAAATAAGCCTCTGCATGTGCAAGGCTGTTAAAATCTTTTTCGTGGTGGCGTTCTATATCTTCCAAGCCCATCGAAAAAACTAAGCGGGCAGATCCGCTTAGTTTGTCCGTAAAAATGTGGTGTGTTTTAAATGGTACCATTTTTATTTGTTTAGGTTTAAATTGGTTTGAAAAAAAATTTGTTCCGCTTTTAGTACTCTAGTTTGTCCGTTAATCTTTCTGTAAAAACTTGCTCTATTGCCAAATAAAGCCATGTATTTACGCCTCAAATTGGCTTTTTGCCCCTCGTTAAGGCTGCTGTAAATTGCTGCTATCATTGTTTGAATTGTTTAGCTTAATTAATACTTGCATACCGTATTTTATTTTTTCTTCGTATTGCTTCATTAAGTCCGGGCCGTTTCGTGTGCCTACTTCCAAAGCACTTTGGTTGTAACGGTTTTTTATAACAAAATCGTTAAGGGCAATTTCCAAAATATTAAATTCGTCTGCGTTTATTTTTAAATTCATGTTATAAAGATTTTTGTCGGTTTGCAAACTCGTAAACTTCCATGTCTATAAACTCAAAACCCGGGTGCGTTTCTTCAATACTTTGTTTTATTTCTTCGTTTTTTTTATCGCAAAAAACTAGGCTATCGCCTTTTCCTTTGTAAGCAAAAAAAACCACTTTTATAGTTTTAAATGTGCCTAACATATTAATCTAATTTTTTAAGTGTTGCTTCCGCGCCTTGTACTTGTTCCTCTTTTAGGGTGCCTATTCCAGAAATTGGCAAAACAGTTTTTGAGCCTCCGCAAGTAAGCCCCAATTTATTTTTACCG
>CAIXZI010000634.1 GCA_903923915.1 uncultured Bacteroidota bacterium | reverse complement strand
TTTTTGTATTTTTCTATTTCCGTTAATGGTAATTTTTATATCGCCACTTGCACCGGTAACATCTAAATTAGTGGTTTCCATCTTTGCTTTTATCTCTTCAATTTTTTGCTTCACTTCTGCAAGTTTGCCCAACATATCGCCAAATTTTCCAAACATAATTTTGTAATTTTATTTTGGCACAAAAGTCGCTTTTTTAGCGGAAACAAGCGTTTTTTTTTTAAATTTGAGGGTTAAATTAGGTAATTAGATTAATCTAAATAATATATGAAATTTTCTGCCTCACAAATTGCATCACTATTAAATGGAACCGTTGAAGGCAATGCTGATGCTACTGTCAGCAATCTTTCTAAAATTGAAGAAGGAAAGCCTGATACTTTGTCGTTTTTGGCAAACCCGCAATACACTCCCTATATCTACGAAACCGATGCTTCGGTAGTTATTGTAAATAGAAGTTTAGTGTTAGAAAAGCCTGTAAAATCAACATGTACGCTTATTCGTGTAGAAGATGCCTATGGTAGTTTTGCGCAATTACTTGAAATGTATAATCAGGTAAAAAACGATAAAAAAGGGATTGAACAACCATCATTTATTGCGCAAACAGCTAAGCTTGGCAAAGATTGCTACGTGGCTGCATTTGCTTATGTGGGAGAAAATGTAACATTGGGAAACAATGTAAAAATTTATCCGCACGCTTTTATTGGAGATAACACCAAGGTAGGGGATAACACTACTATTTACGCAGGTTCTAAAGTTTATAGCGATTGTTCTATTGGTTCAAACTGCACGCTACATGCGGGCTCTGTAATAGGTGCCGATGGTTTTGGGTTTGCGCCAAATAGTGATAACAACTACAAAAAAATCCCACAAATAGGCAATGTTGTTATAGAAGATCATGTAGAGATAGGTGCCAATACAACAGTTGATAGAGCTACATTAGGCTCTACCATTATCAGAAAAGGAGTAAAGCTGGATAATTTAATTCAAATTGGACATAATGTTGAAATTGGCGAAAATACAGTGGTTGCAGCAAGTGCATCTATTGCAGGTTCTACCAAGGTTGGTAAAAACTGTATGATTGGCGGACAAGCAGGTATTATCGGACATTTAAAAATTGCCGATGGTGTAAAAATTGCCGGGCAAACAGGAATACTTGGTAATGTAAAAAAAGAAGGCGAAGCGCTGCAAGGTTCACCGTCTATGTCTTATCTTGATTTTCAACGTAGTTATGTAATCTTCCGCAAATTACCGCAACTTGCACAAAAGATAAGTGAATTAGAAAAGCAATTAAATATTGTAAACAGCCGAGCGTAGTGCAACGAAGCGAATTGCAAAGCACTCAGCGAAGCCGAATAAAAAGAAATGAAAACAGTGAGCTAATACATGAGTACCAAATAGAATAAAAAAGAGAACGAATAAATAAGCTATATGAGCGAAAAACAATGTACCATTAAAAAAGCTGTATCCCTTACCGGGGTTGGCTTACATACCGGAAAAAAAGTTACCATTACATTTAATCCAGCACCCGAAAATCATTGGTATAAATTTCAGCGTACCGATTTAGAAGGCAAACCTACTATTGACGCCAATGCAGATTTAGTAGTTGATACCTCTCGTGGAACAACGCTAGAACAAAATGGCGCACGTGTTTATACTACAGAGCATGTATTGGCTGCGCTTCGTGGATTAGAAATTGATAATTGCCTGATACAAGTTGATGCGCCTGAAATGCCTATTATGGATGGCAGTTCTATCAAATTTGTGGAAGCTTTAGAGGCCGCTGAAATTGTAGAACAAAATGCAGACCGCGAATATTTTACCTTAAAAGAAACACTTACTTATGAAGATCCCATTAAGCATGTAGAAATGCTTGCCGTTCCTCAAGACACTTTTCGTGCTACAGTAATGGTTGATTACAACAGCGAAGTGCTTGGCACGCAGCACGCAGGGATGTATAGCCTTAAAGAATTTAAAACAGAAATTTCTCGTTGCAGAACATTTGTTTTTTTGCACGAGCTTGAAATGTTATTGGAACACAATTTAATTAAAGGCGGAGATTTAGATAACGCTATTGTACTAGTTGATAAAGAAGTTCCAAAAGAAAAATTAGATCACCTGCGCAAAGTATTTCACAAAGAAACGATGGAAGTTAAAGGTCGTGGTGTGCTAAATAATACCAAGCTTCATTTTTATAATGAGCCTGCGCGACATAAATTATTAGATATTGTTGGTGATTTGGCCTTGGTTGGTCGCCCGTTAAAAATACATGTGTTAGCCGCGCGTCCAGGCCATGCGGGCAATGTAGATTTTGCAAAAAAAATAAAAGACCTTATTAAAAAAGAAAAACGTGAGGGTAACCTTCCGCGTTTAGATTTATCGGCAGCACCATTGTACAACACAATGGATATCATGAAAATTCTCCCACATCGTTATCCGTTTTTGATGGTAGATAAAATTATGGAGCTTACACCAGAGTATGTAGTAGGTGTAAAAAATGTTACTTTCAATGAGTTCTGGTGTCAAGGGCATTTCCCTGATGAGCCTGTAATGCCTGGGGTTTTAATCATTGAAGCGCTCGCACAAACAGGTGGTATGTTGTGTTTAAAAACAGTTCCCGATCCAGAAAATTACCAAACCTATTTTGTAAAAATAGATAACGCTAAGTTCAAACAAAAAGTAGTTCCGGGTGATACTGTTGTGTTTAGAATGGAATTAGCAGCACCTATTAGAAGAGGCATGTGCCACATGAAAGGTACGGCTTACGTTGGCAGCAAAGTAGTTGCAGAAGCTGAAATGATGGCACAAATAGTTAAAGTACGTGGACTAGAAAAAAAAGTAACTGAAGCTCAAAATGCCTAATTCTCTTATAGAAAATATGATTTCACTGCTGGCGCACATTCATCCAAAAGCACAAATTGGTAACAATGTTACTATAGAGCCTTTTACAACTATTTCTGCCGATGTAGTTATTGGAGATAACACTTGGGTTGGACCAAACGTTGTATTGATGGATGGAACTCGTATTGGGCAAAACTGTAAAATATTTCCGGGCGCTGTTATTAGCGGCATCCCTCAAGATTTAAAATACAAAGGAGAGCCGAGCCTTACTGTTATTGGTAACAACACAACCATTAGAGAATACGTTACCATTAATAAAGGCACAGCAGATAAAATGGCTACCAAAGTTGGCGACAACTGTTTAATTATGTCTTATGCGCACATTGCGCACGATTGTATAATTGGCAACCATGTTATTGTTGCGGGCTACGTGGGTATTACCGGACATGTAAAGATTGAAGATTACGCTATTATTGAGGGATTAAGTGGCGCACAGCAATTTATAACCATTGGTGCACATAGTTTTGTTGCTGGCTGTTCTCAAATACGTAAAAGCGTACCGCCCTTTATTCGTGTGGCTCGTGAGCCATTGCAATATATTGGTGTAAACATTGTAGGCTTAACACGCAGAGGTTTTTCTAAAGAATCGATAAAAAATATAGAAGACATTTATCGTATTATTTTTGTGCGAGGTTATAACATGACCAAAGCTGTAGAAATGGTTGAGCTTGATTGTCCGGATACACCAGAGCGCAAGCAAATTCTTGATTTTATTGCTAATGAA
>CAIXZI010000633.1 GCA_903923915.1 uncultured Bacteroidota bacterium | reverse complement strand
TAAAAATAAACAACATGAAAATTAACTGGGGATATCGCATAGCCATACTTTACGTAGGTTTTATGGCTTTAATATTAACACTGGTTTCTATTTGTATGAAACAAACAGTAGAGTTAGAATCTAAAGATTATTACGCACAAGAATTAAAGTATCAAGATAGAATTGATGCAACCAACAATACCAATGCACTTGCTGCAAGTATAGAGCATGAGGTAAACGGCAAGCAAATTAATTTATCTATTCCTACCCAACAACTTAGTAAAGATTTTTATGGAGAAATTTATTTTTTCTGTCCTTCTAATGGAACCAAAGATGTAAAAGTAAACATGCAGTTTGATGCAAACGGCAAACAAACCTACAACGGTTCAGGTTTACAAAAAGGTATTTATAAAATGAAACTGTCTTGGAAAAGCAACGGAAAGAATTTTTATAAAGAAGATGTTATAACTATTAAATAAATGTTTCTCTTAGCCGCTATATCGTTGGGCTTTTTTGGTAGTTTTCACTGCATAGGCATGTGCGGTCCCATTGCATTGGCTATTCCAGTTTATAACCAAAACAAATTTCACAAAACATTTTCAATCATTTTTTATAATGCGGGTAGAGTTTTTACCTATGCAATCTTAGGTCTTTTATTCGGCTTAATAGGTCAAGGTTTTGCGCTGGCCGGTCTGCAACAAATTTTATCAGTTACATTGGGCGTTTTTATTTTATTGGCACTTTTATTACCAAAACATATTGTTTCAAAATACACCCTTACACAAAAAGCATTTAAAATAGTGGGCATGGTTAAAGCAGGCTTGGTCAAACAACTGGCAAAAAAGGGTTTTGCTTCTTTATTTGTGTTAGGCACGCTTAATGGTCTATTGCCATGTGGTTTGGTATATATGGCCATTGCGGCAGCCATTGCTAGTAGCAGTGTATTACACGCTGTTTTGTTTATGGCCTTTTTTGGCTTAGCTACCATGCCCCTCATGTTTAGTATTTCGTACTTCAGTAATTTAATTAGCCTGCAATTTAGAAGCAGCATACGCAAAGCCATGCCTTACATAACAGCTGTTATGGCTACTCTTTTAATAGTGCGTGGTTTAAATTTAAACATACCTTACTTAAGTCCACAAAAAAATGCAGAAACAAATTCTTTTGCTTCTTGCACACACACCAAAATGCCTGTACATGCCGCGAAGCTTTGTATAGGAAAGTAGTTTAAAAACATCCTAATCAAACATCAATCATAAATCTAACCTGTCTTAACTGATTTTTGTCATATTTAGTACGTGCTAGTTGCCTGTACTTTGTATTAAAATAGCACTATGTACTGGCCCAAGCTTAGCAACCAAAAAATTAAACTAAAAGTATTTGAAGCCCTTAGTAAAAACGCCAATTACCGCAGCGAAGATATTTTAGGGCTGCCTGGTACTTTTTTAGACACCGAAGTGTTTTATGATGGCGAACCTTTTTTAAAAGATGCTCCCTTTCTTTCTACCCTAATTGCAAACCCCAACCACATTGGCTGTCATACCTTAGAAACCGATCATGAAGAAATATTTAACGGCACGCAAGAAATTGAAAAGGATTTAATACGCATTTGCGCCGAAGAAATTTTTAAAGCAGAGCCCCATGGTTATGATGGCTACATGGCATCTGGCGGAACAGAAGCCAATATTGAGGCTTTATGGATTTATAGAAATTTCTTTCAGCAAGAAATGGATGCCAAAATAAATGAGATAGCTGTCATTTATTCGCAAGACACACATTACTCTATACCAAAAGCGGTAAATCTGTTGGGTTTAAAATCGTTGGTGTTTAATGTGCATCC
>CAIXZI010000632.1 GCA_903923915.1 uncultured Bacteroidota bacterium | reverse complement strand
GGCTTTGGATACACTATGTTTTTTATTTACAGTAAATCGCAAACAACGCCTGTGGTATTTCAAACATTAACACCGTTCGATACCGTTGTAATTAAAAAAACGGTGGCAACAGGTTCTATCATTCCGCGTAAAGAAGTTAATATGAAATCTCGCGTATCGGGTGTGGTAGAAAAGTTTTATGTGGTAGCCGGACAAGAAATTAAAGAAGGAGATATTATTGCCCGCATAAAAATTATTCCAAGCATGGCTAATATGCAAAGTGCCGAAACGCGCATCAGTCAGGCTAAAGTTAGCTTTGATAATGCTGCAATTGAATATGAAAGAAATAAAAAATTATTAGAACAAGGTGTTATTGCTAAAGCAGATTTCCTTCCATCTGATTTAAAATATAAAAGTGCTGAGGTAGAAGTAAAAGCAGCCGAAGATAATTTGCAAATAATAAAAGAAGGCGTTAGCAAAAGTATGGAAACAGCCTCTAACACTATTATAAAATCTACCATTACAGGCATGGTGCTTGATGTGCCTATAAAAGAAGGTAGCTCAGTTATTGAAAGTAACACCTTTAATGAAGGAACCACAATTGCCGTTGTAGCTAATATGGGCGAAATGATTTTTGAAGGCAAACTTGATGAAAGCGAAGTAGGTAAAGTAAAAGAGGGTATGCCACTTGTATTAACCGTTGGTGCCATTGATGATGAAAGTTTTAAAGCAAGTCTTGAATATATTGCTCCAAAAGGGGTAGCCGAAAATGGTGCCATTCAGTTTTTAATTCGTGCGGCCATGACTAAAGATAAAAACAGCACCTTTTTACGAGCCGCCTATAGTGCAAGTGCTGATATTATTTTAGATAAAAAAGAACATGTGTTGGCTATTCCGGAAAGTGTTTTGCAATTTGAAAAAAGCAAACCTTTTGTAGAAGTAGAAAAATCACCAAATGTTTATGAGAAAAAATATATCAAAACAGGTTTATCAGACGGAATAAATATTGAAGTTACGGAAGGCTTAGTTAAAACAGATAAAATAAAAGTTCCGGCATTAAACGCAGTACCTGCTGAGAAAAAGTAAGGATTTTTATTTGCGTTAGGGATTGAAGCAAGCTGCCGTGCAGCGCGTAAAGCCCGACGGTGGTAATCCACCGGAACGCCCAAAACAATCGATTAAAAATATTTTATGTATCTTTGTAACATCAATTAGAAGATTGTATCTCAATCAGTTTGTATTCCGTTAGTCACAATACGATATATTTTACACTTTTCTTTACGGTTAATTTGGTTTGTGCTATATGCATAGAGCCTTGTATTTATAATTTAAACAAAACAAAAAATGACATTTTCAGATTTAGAACTTATTGATAAGCTGGTAACGGCTTTAGATAAAAAGGGGTATAAAAACCCAACGCCTATTCAAGAACAATCTATTCCGCATATATTAGAAGGAAAAGATATTTTTGGTTGCGCACAAACAGGCACAGGCAAAACAGCAGCCTTTGCATTACCCATCTTACAATTGTTAGACGCTAACAAACCAAAAGTTCCGCAAAAAACAATTAAGGCATTAATACTTGCACCAACCCGCGAACTTGCATTACAAATTAGCGCCAACTTTTTAGAGTATGGCAGCAACTTAGGCATAACACACACAACTATTTTTGGCGGTGTAAACCAAAACCCACAAGTAAATGCCATTAAACGTGGCGTAGATGTGGTAGTAGCAACACCAGGCAGATTATTAGATTTAATGAATCAAGGTTTTATAAAACTAAACAGCATAGAATTTTTTGTGTTGGATGAAGCCGACAGAATGTTAGACATGGGCTTTATAAACGACATTAAAAAAATTATTACCAAGTTGCCTGTAAAACGACAAACTTTATTTTTCTCTGCAACGGCTGCGCCTGATATTATGAAACTGGCAAACACCATTCTTAAAAATCCGGTAAGTGTTGCTGTTAGTCCGGTATCATCTACGGCTACGTTGGTTAAACAAACCGTTTATTATGTTAGGAAAGAATATAAACGTCCGTTATTGAAACACATTTTAAAAGATGCAAATATTGAAAGTGCGTTGGTTTTTACACGTACAAAACGCGGCGCTGATAAAGTTGCCAAAGAATTAAATGGTGACGGTGTTAAAGCAGAAGCAATACATGGCAATAAATCTCAGGGTGCACGTGTTAAAGCCTTAAAAGGATTTAAAGATAGAACCATTCGAGTTTTAGTTGCAACCGATATTGCATCGAGAGGAATTGATGTAGATAAATTATCGCATGTTATTAATTACGAATTACCTGAGCAAGCCGAAACCTATGTTCACCGAATAGGAAGAACAGGCAGAGCGGGCGCAAGCGGTATTGCCATTTCTTTTTGTACACAAGATGAAATGCCTTACTTAAAAGATATAACCAAGCTGATTAAAAAAGATATTGAGGTTGTAAAGTCTCATCCTTTTAATAAATAAATTTCATTTTGGGCGTTACGGCTTATCAAAGCCGTCGGGCTTTTCGCGCCGCATGGCAGCTTGCTACAATCCCT
>CAIXZI010000631.1 GCA_903923915.1 uncultured Bacteroidota bacterium | reverse complement strand
TATTCTATCGGGTCGGGATATCCCTTGATTGGTTGCTCCTCAGCAGAGCCAATCTCCGTTTTTCCTGACAGGCTAAATGTAGTAAATTTATTAGCTGACACAGTTCAATTTACACTCCCCGATCGTTAGAGATGTATCATTATTTTTCTAAGCTTGAGCATAATGGCCTACTTTCATTTCCGCTTTTACATAATCGCTATGAAGAAATTGCCATTGAAAACGATAAGGAGAGGGCAATTGATGCCATTATTCATATCATGATAGCCATTAATTATACGTCTATGCTGTGGATGGATGAATCAGATCCAATATTTTCAAAACTACTGGGTCTTACTGAACATTTTATGTCAATTAATAATTAAAGCCCCCTATGTTGTCCGTATACTTTCGAAAAATAAAATAATAAGTAGTTGGTCGTAATACCCTGTTGCTCGTAGTGTTCCAAAACAAAAAACTAAACAGTTGCGCGTAGGCTCCGACCTATGTACTTGCTTAGTTACCTTCCCCAGACCTTGCCATGCTCGCTTCTTTGTATGTGTTGTAAACAAATGCATTTGCCGAAACGATTGACTTTTTGGTTTGTTCAGCATCCATGGTAGGAGTGGAATACCTCACATATTCATCATAAACCTCGGACCTAACTTTATCAATAAGTCTATATTTTTTCTCCTCATTAAAATTTGATATGGTCATAATTTCGGAACTATAATGAACAACATTAGACTTATAATAATTCTTATATGTTCCACTAGTACTCATCATATTCATTTGCTTTGTGAGTTCCGCATCATATTCCGGTTCACTAACTCCGACCATGATAAATACATACTTAGTACCGCCGGTAGATTTTTTCTTTTGGCCGGTCTGCGCTGAACCAATTGTGCAAAAAAATGCCAAGTAAAATAATAGTAACCACTTCATTTTAATTCTGTTTTTGGTTTATGTAAAAAGTCAAAAAAATCCTTTTCTGATTTTAGCCACTCTGCTTTTTTCGCTCCTGTCTCCTTTTCGAATATTGAATAATCTTTATCATTACGGTGAGACATGGCATCATAATCAGCTTTTAAATAATCCTGGTATTGTTTTACAACACTTTTAGTGCGCTCTTCGAATTCTTTTTGGATATCCATAAATATATTTTCTAAAATAAAAGTAGTAATTATTCCCTTGTTGCCAGCAGTGTTGCAAAAAAAATAAAAATGAGTAGTTGGGCGTAATCTTCCAGATTACCCTTACTGGTATCCGGTCTCCCGCGCTTTCCTGTTGCTAGCGCGATGTTTCGGAGGGCATCTACAACTACCACTAAACCCGGTTTTCAATATCAAAAACAAAATCTTAACTTGAGCCGTGTCTATCCCAACCCGCATCATAACCACTATTGCCGTACTCACGTGCATTGCATCATGCGGCACCCAACCCCGGAGCCCCAACTCGTCCTCGTTTGCAACGAGGATGCACCGGTAGCGCGTTTGTAACGCGCGATAAGAGAATATCAATGAGTTACCCCGGTTAACCGTAGTGTTCTAAAATAAAAAACTAAACAGTTGGGCATAGGCTCCGGCCTACCCTTCCTGGTCCCAGTCTCCCAACTGGCGACGCAAACAACAACATCACGAGGATGCACCCGCAATGCGTTCACAACGCACAATGTTTTAGAAAACAAAACTATAAATAATCCCAACACCACTATAGAATATTCGTCTTGGGTCGTATTACTATATTACTGACCTTTGTGCCATCAAAGATCACTTTCGCCATGTAGCGAAGAAGTGCTCACAAGAAACGATCCCGTTTTTCTTTCTTATCCGGCCATTCTGATCCCCACAGTTTATCGTAACTAACTTTCAGTACCCACCTGCTGACTGGCAGACAAAATATCTCCCTCTCCAATCGGAGAGGGCCGGGGTGAGGCCAACTCGCGTAAACCAATTCCAGGATTACCAAATGTCACATGCGCAAAAAAGGGACATCCAATGGGACATCTGAAAATTTAAATACATCCAAAACCCCTGTCAATACTCACTCATGCGCAAAACCATCATTAGAGTTATCCACATAAAAAAACTTCCACCGCACGGGACATTTACCCTTAACGTATCACGGTTCGACGAGGCTCACCCTGACACTACCAATGACTAAACCCACCTGCTGACTGGCAG
>CAIXZI010000630.1 GCA_903923915.1 uncultured Bacteroidota bacterium | reverse complement strand
CTCATATACGGCATCGACAATTCGATGACTCCCTCTTGCGAGGCCAGTATAGAAGCGTCGCTCCGCGTCTATTCTTAATGCTTGTGAATATGCAATCTCACTCTGGTACCCTTCTTCATCTGTTTTATAAGAAGGTTTGTTGGTTGTAAAATGCAACATGCTTGCAATTACTTTATTATCGCCACCCTGGCGTTCCATCCAGTTAGACCAATCGAAATAAGTTGTAGCAGACGTTGAATGCCCGCCATCCACATCTACAATACGAATTAAATAACGGCCCCAATCTTCTTCTTTAATGTTAAGTTTAATTTTTGCTGTACCGCCACTGGTAGAAAACTCTTCCACCTTAACCGGTTTATGATAATCATCCATGCTGTAATTGGCCAGCTCATCCTGATATTGTTCCCACCACCAGCGCCATTCTAATTTATAAAGTTCCATGCGCATGTGTGTGCGTGAAACCGGATTACCTTTGTAATCAACGGTTGCAACGCTTATGGTGTTATCTCTGTTCGTATATAAAATACCTGTATTAGATTCTCCTTCAGGTAATTTTATACCCGCATAAAAATCGTATGGAGAATAATTGATGGAAAACCTGTCTACACTAAATGCACCACCTTGTTCGTATACACGCGTTGCAAAATTTGCTTTAAGCATACCCGGCGCATTTGTTTTTGTTTGAAGCTTGCAAGGGAAGTTGGCATCGCCATTGTTATCAATTTTACCATCAAATAAATTGATGCTTTCAGATTCGAAACGGATAGTTGGATCATCAAAATTATAATCGGCATACTTAGGAAAATCCGTACTAGTTGCCGAAAGTGCCACCGCTACATTTGCCTGTAAGTTATGCGCCACAGCACCGGTAAGCCATGCAGCATGCAAGGAAATATTTTCGTCTCCTTTTATAAGAAGATTATCGCCCACGTTTACATTTATTTTTAAACGGTTAGGCATAATGGTTTCTATGCGAATGTTTTTATTAAACATTACTGAACCAACTTTTACCTGCGCGTTCCAGTTTCCGGTTGGTGCATTTTTATCGGTTAGGGTTGTGAAATTGTAGAAGCCCTCAACACTTTTGGTAGCAAGCTGTTTGCGGTATAGTTGTCCTTGTGGGTTATACAACTCAAACATAACCGGGTGATTGGCTGGCAATGATTTTAATTTATCTTCTAAAATAAAAGTAAGGAACATGGTATCTCCCAGACGCCATACGCCACGCTCTCCATAAATAAATCCTTTCAAGCCTTTTTGCACGGCATCACCGGCAACGTCATACATGCTTAACGAAAGTGTTGCACCATCATCTAACTTTACATAGGCACGATGATCTTTATTTTTTGCAATAATAAAATACGGTTTACGCGTTGGAGTAATAAATACTTGTCCATCACCATTTGTTTGCGAAGAAGAAATTAATTGTTGCTGATAATCATAAAACTCAATGCTTGTATTGTTCATTAGTTCGGTGCTTACCAAATTAGAAGCGGCTACAAAAAAACTTCCATCGTTACCTTTTTTTACGGTCAATCCTAAATCAGAGGCGAGTAAATTTCGTGATACGCTACGTTCATACGAGTTTCTATAATAGGCGGAATTACAAGGGTTTTCACGCTCTTTCCAATCATAATCATCGCCTTCTTCGCTATAGTCGTAATAATTATCGCTATAATAATAACCTGAAGAAAATTCATTGGCATCTTCTTCTTGCTCTTTTAATTGCTCCATCTCAGCTTTATCATCGATAGAATTTCCTGCGCAAGGATAGGTAGAATACGATTTTTTAAAACTCAAAACAATATGGTAAATAGCACCGGGTTCTGTTTTTATTAAACTGTTTAAATCGAGCGAGAATTTTTTCCAGCGACCAAAATCAGCAGGGTTTGTAATGCCAAGATTAATGGTTTTATCAATTATTTTTTTACCAACACGGGCTAATTCACTTTCACCATTTAAATCATTTGTTTGAAGAAATTGAAGGATATTGTTTTCATAAATTTTAATGATGCGCACATCAACCGAGCGTAAATTTACGGCTTCAAAAGGCATCGTTAAATTACTTGACGAAGGAAGAATAACTCCTTTCCCCACAAGCTTTACAGCGGGTTTTATAGCTTCAAAAACAACATTATGTATGGACGTTTCGCCTAAAGTTTTTCCTTTTGCATCGCGTACATATTCATCAATAGTTAATTTATAAGAACCTTCTTTTATATTGGTTGGATAAAGTAAAACCTGATTGTTATCAATCACATACTTTACATCTTTTAAATCAGCTAAACGAATAATACCTTCCATCAATTGCGAAGATTCTATTGGATTAGAAAACGTTATTTGTACATGTTGCTCGTTATCATTTACAACCTTAACATCCAATAAATTAAATTTATTTTTT
>CAIXZI010000629.1 GCA_903923915.1 uncultured Bacteroidota bacterium | reverse complement strand
TCCAAAAATATAAGGCCACACATCAATATGTAGCACTCCCCTATTTACAGAAATAATAAGATTAAGATTAAGCAAAATATTTAAACACATTCCTAAAACAAATAATTGTAACCCTCGAACAATTAATTGCCTTGTGCTTTTTTTTGAATCAATTAAAAAGTAGCCAAGAAAAAATGCGAAGATAGGCGCAACTAATGGTCCACCAAGGAAAAGGAGAAGTTTACCAATTATACTATTAGAAATTTCCGGTGTTGCAAAAAGTTCAATAATATGAACTTGTATCATTAGCAAAACAGCAATGCCTTTTAGTAAATCAGGTGTTTGTGTTCTGATAGTCATTATAAAATCTAAGATACAAAATTACTTTCTCCTAATCAAGCCATATAAAGCAACCAAAGTCCAAATAGCTTCTAACACCACAAACGGAATTGACTTAATTAAATAGGAGCCATAACACGCTAAACCCGCGCCAATTAAATTCAGCAGGTTATAGTAAACATTTCCTGCATCTACCTTCTTTAAGGTAAGTAAAAAAAATGCAGCTAAAATTAAAGATACACCAACTGAGTTTATAACATCAGCCACAAGCATTACTTAGAACTTGCAGCAAAATTTTTATAAAACAATGGAATAGTTTCAATACCTTTTAAGTAGTTAAATACACCATAATGCTCGTTTGGAGAATGTAACGCATCGCTATCTAAACCAAAACCAAATAAGATAGAATCTAAACCTAATTCTTTTTTAAACAAGGCTACAATAGGTATGCTTCCGCCACCGCGTGTAGGTATTGGTGTTTTGCCATAGGTTGTTTCCATTGCATTTGCAGCTGCTTTATAAGCAATAGAAGTTGTAGGAACCACAACAGGCTCTCCGCCATGATGCGCAGTTACTTTTACTTTAACCGATTTAGGTGCAATGCTTTCAAAGTGTTTAGCAAATAAATTACTTATTTTATCAGAACCTTGATTAGGAACCAAACGCATAGAAATTTTAGCAAAGGCTTTTGACGGAAGTACGGTTTTTGCACCATCTCCAGTGTAACCACCCCAAATACCGTTTACATCCAGCGTTGGGCGAATACCGGTACGCTCGTTAGTTGTGTATCCTTTCTCTCCACGTTCTTCTTCAATATCTAAATCCCTTTTAAAATCATTTAAATTGAAAGGTGCTTTGTTCAAAGCAGTTCTTTCATCAGCACTTAATTGCATTACTTCGTCATAAAAACCGGGAATGGTAATATGATTATTTTCATCATGCATAGATGCAATCATTTTACACAAAATATTGATGGGATTAGCCACAGCACCACCGTACACACCGCTATGCAAATCTCTGTTTGGGCCTGTAACTTCAACTTCCATATAAGCTAAACCACGTAACCCTACATCAATAGAAGGAGTATCATTAGCAATAATAGACGTATCAGAAATTAAAATAATATCAGCTTTTAATTTTTGTTTGTTCTCAACTACCCATGCACCAAGGTTTGCAGAACCAACTTCTTCCTCACCTTCAATCATAAATTTTACGTTGCATGGCAATGAATTGTTTTTCATCATTAACTCAAATGCTTTTACATGCATATACATTTGTCCTTTGTCATCGCAAGAACCACGAGCAAAAATTGCTCCGTCAGGATGAATTGGCGTTTTTTTAATAACAGGCTCAAATGGTGGAGAATCCCAAAGGTTAAGCGGATCGGCAGGTTGCACATCATAATGTCCGTAAACCAAAATGGTAGGTAATTTAGCATCAATAATTTTCTCTGCATACACAACCGGATACCCTTTTGTAGCACAAACCTCTACTTTATCTGCACCGGCTGCTATTAATTTAGCCTTAACAGCTTCAGCAGTTTTCTGCATATCAGGCGCATGCTCCGGCTTAGCGCTAATTGATGGTATGCGTAACAACTCCATTAATTCGTCTAAAAAACGTTGTTTGTTAGCTTCTATGTATTCTTTTATTTGTGTGTGTTCCATATCTGATTATTGAAAAATTATTTGCACGAAGTTGCTTTTTTTTATTAAAAACAGCCTTTATTTTTATTAACAGTTTATTGTAAGTTATTTGCTGAGATAAAACAGCATAATTATTAAATAGATTTACCTTTGCCAGTATGAGTTTATTATCGGTACAAAACGTTACCAAACGCTACGCCACGCATGTGGCTTTAAAAAACGTGAGCATTGATGTGCCCGAGCAGTGTATTTTTGGCTTATTAGGGCCAAATGGCGCGGGCAAAACATCGCTGATACGCATTATCAATCAAATTACAGGGCCTGATGAAGGGCAAATTTTACTAAACGGAAAATTATTAAGTCCGGATGATATTAGCAATATTGGCTATTTACCTGAAGAACGAGGCCTATACAAAAAAATGAAGGTTGGCGAACAGGCTCTATACTTTGCCCGTTTAAAGGGCATGAGCAAAGCCGATGCCATGCGCGAACTAAAAATTTGGTTCGAGAAATTTGAAATGGTTAGCTGGTGGAATAAAAAAGTGGAAGAGCTAAGCAAAGGCATGCAGCAAAAAGTCCAGTTTATTGTTACCGTTATTCATAAACCAAAACTGTTGATATTAGATGAACCTTTTAGTGGTTTCGATCCTATTAATGCCAATTTGATTAGAAATGAAATTTTAGATTTACGTAAACAAGGCACAACCGTTATATTCTCTACCCACAATATGGGCTCGGTTGAAGAGCTTTGTGATAACATTGCACTTATTAATAAATCTGAAAAAATATTGGATGGTTTAGTAAAGGATATTCGTAAGGCGCATCGTTCAAATATTTACGATATAAATTTCAAGGGCAACTTAATGGGCTTTACCAATGCTATGTGGACAGGCGCCGAGCTTCTTGAAAAATCCAGTGATGGCGATATACATGATGTACGTGTTAAATTAGCGGGTAATCATAAGCCGAATGACATTTTACAAGCTGTAATGCAGGTAGCCGAAATAAATTCGTTTAAAGAAGTTATACCCAGCATGAATGATATTTTTATTGCCAAAGTAAACGCACAACAGGTTATTGGCACACAATCTAATTACACCGAATAATACATATTTAATAAAATGAATAAAACACTTTTAATTATTTGGAGAGAATATTTTGAGCGTATCAGAAAGAAAAGCTTTTTGGTAATGTCTATTCTTGGTCCGGTATTAGTTGCCAGCGGCTTTGCTTTAATGATATGGCTTGGCAATGCTGATAAAACAGAACAAAAGGTTTTGGTAATAGATGAATCTATGGCGTTTTACAAAAACATGCCTGATAATGATTTTATTCGTTTTTATTATCCGGATATAAAATTGGCACAGGCCACTAAAGATTTCTACAAAACAGATTATACCTGCATTTTATACATTCCTTATAATGTGGCACAAAGCAGTAATGCACCCGTAAAACTATTCTATAAAAAAACGCCCGGCTTTGCTGTATCTCAATACCTGCGCGATGTTATGGAGCGCAAGCTATACGAATTTAAGCTGGCTGCAAACAATATTAATCCGGATGTAATACGTAACGCCCGACAAAACATTCAACTCATTAACGAAAAAATTTATGAGAACGGCGATAGCAAAGAGAGTAAAACAGATGCCATTAGTGTTATAGGTTTTGTTTGTGGTTTGCTAATATTTATTTTCTTAACCATATACGGCGCTCAGGTTATGCGTAGTGTAATGGAAGAAAAAACAAATCGCGTAGTTGAAATTATTGTATCAAGTGTTCGTCCATTTCAGTTAATGATTGGAAAAATAATTGGTATTGCGTTGGTTGGTATCACCCAATTTTTAATTTGGATTGTATTAAGCACTGTGTTAACTACAGCAGTATCAGCAACACTATTGAAAAAAATTACGGCAGATGCCAACATACAAAAAGCGCAGCAAGAAATTGTATATAAACAAGGTAGTAGTGCTAATTTAAAAGAGCTTCATAAAACAGATAGCAGGCTTGAAGCCATTGCCATGATTAATGATTTAAAGGGGGTAGATTTTACAGCAATCATCATTTGCTTCTTCTTATACTTCTTGGGAGGCTATTTATTTTATAGCGCACTCTTTGCCGCAGTTTGTTATGCCATTGATAGTGAAAGTGATACCAAGCAATTTATTATGCCCATCACGCTACCTTTAGTTATAGCTTATATGATTTCCATAAGCGTG
>CAIXZI010000628.1 GCA_903923915.1 uncultured Bacteroidota bacterium | reverse complement strand
ATATGAACATAAAAAGAAAAATCGCTATCAAACCAATTAATTATTTCTTTTAAATGATGGATGTTTTTATAAGCTGTAATCAATAAAGCTTGCTGCATATAACTCTTAGATAAACTTTGTTACAAATATATTCTTTTAGACACTCATTTTGTTGCTATTTTCCCCTGCAAAATCAAATAATTTAAAGTAAATTTGAAACTTATAAAATTATCCAAATCCATTGAAAGTAGTAATAGAAGCTGGCAATAATTCTGTTTTTTCGCTGAAGGATTTAATTCAGTATAAAGGTTTATTAACCAACTTAGCTAAACGCGATTTTTTAGTGCGTTACAAACAAGCTTTTGCAGGTATTGCCTGGGCCTTACTAAAACCACTAATAAGTATTTTAATTTTTGGCTACATATCAAGTAAAATAACCGGCGGTTCTAATAGTGCAAGTAGTTTCTTAAATGTTGCCATTGCTATGCTTTTATGGCAGTTATTTGCTAACATTTATAATGATGTTAGTAATTCTATTATTAGTAATGCTAACTTATTTAGTAAGGTTTTTTTTCCAAAAATAATAATTCCATTAAGCACCATTTTAGTTTGCCTGGTAGATTTTCTCATTTCATTATTAATATTGGTTGCTTTATTTATCATCACAGGACAAGCCGTTCATTGGCAAATAATTTTAGCCCCTATTTTTATTCTTCTAACATTAATAAATGGTTTTGGCATTGGTTTATACTTTGCCACTATTAATGTAAAATTTAGGGATGTAAAATTTATTGTTCCCGTAATTATTCAATTTGGTATGTATATAACTCCCGTTATTTTTCCAACTTCATACTATTTAGAAAGATTGCCAAAAGCTTTACAATGGCTGTACTGTTTAAATCCTATGGTTGGTGCAATTGATGGTTTTAAGTATTGTTTGCTGGGAAATACTTCACCGTTGAACATTCCATACTTTATTTTATCTGTAACCGTTTCCTTTTTATTTCTATTTATAGGCATTAGGTACTTTTATAAATTTGAACGCGATTTTGTTGATTACATTTAATTAAGATTTTGAATACAGAACCTATCATAAAAGTAGAAGAATTAAGTAAAAAGTATTTACTCACTAAAAAGGCATCCGTTAAAAGTGATACCCTGTATGGTAATTTTTTAAACGGGTTAAAAAACATAAAAAACATAACGCATAAGAAAGATACTGAAGAGTTTTTAGCGCTTGATGATGTTTCTTTTGAAGTGCAGCGAGGCGACCGTGTTGGTATTATTGGAAGAAACGGCGCCGGAAAATCAACACTACTTAAAATTATATCACGTATTACTCCTCCAACAAAAGGCAGAATTGAAATTAACGGAAGACTTGCTTCGTTATTAGAAGTTGGCACAGGATTTCATGGTGATTTATCAGGTAGAGAAAATATCTATTTAAATGGGTCAATTTTAGGAATGACTAAACATGAAATAAATAAAAAATTTGATGAAATAATTGATTTTGCCGAAGTAGAAAAATTTCTAGATACTCCCGTAAAACGATACAGCAGTGGAATGTATGTTCGTTTAGCTTTTGCGGTTGCAGCTCACTTAGAACCTGATATTTTAATTGTAGATGAAGTGCTTGCTGTTGGAGATGCCAACTTTCAAAAAAAATGCCTTGGTAAAATGCAAGATGTTAGTACCAAAGAAGGGCGTACAATTTTATTTGTAAGTCATAATATGGGTGCAGTACAAAACTTATGTAATAAAGGTTTGTTTTTACAAAAAGGCAAATCTATGATGTATGGAAACATTTCTGATGTAATTAAAAATTACTTAGAAGTTGGAAACACACACTCTAGTACATCATTTGATTTTAGTGACCAACCAAATTATAAAAATTCAAAAGCATATTTTACTAAGGTAGAACTTAACGATGCTAACGGGAAGCCCTGCTCTAATATACCCGTTGGAGATACGCTAAATATTTTATTATCATTTGAGGCAACTACTAATCTTGAACACACCATAGTTGGTATCGGAATTGTTTCTGCAACAGAACAACCCATTTTAACTACTTGGAGCAAGCCAGAAACTTTTAAACAAGGGTCAAACAAATTACAATTTACTTTTGAAAATATTTATTTAACGCCTAGCGTTTATAAAATTGTTGTTGGTATATCTAGAGGTAGTGAATCTTTAGATTACAATCCTAATTTAATTTACTTTACTAT
>CAIXZI010000627.1 GCA_903923915.1 uncultured Bacteroidota bacterium | reverse complement strand
TTTACCGATAAAGAAATTAAATGATCTCGTAGGTTTAATTGATGCAATTGCTTTGTGTAAACATCAACTTGTTTTCTAAACTCAATGATTTCTTGCGGTTTCTCTACCGTTATTTTATTTAGTTTAGAAACTATAAACTCCCAATACTGTTGCTGATCTTCAAGCTTATTGTAGTTTAAGTTATGTTCTTCAATATATTGTTTCTTTAGGATAGGTCGTAACTGTTCTATTAAAACATCATTCTCTTTATTGATTAAACTTAAGGTTAAGGGCTTTAAACCTTCTTCAATTACTTTAGTAAGTTTTAAAATTGTCTGCGGGCCATTTTGCTTATATTCTTCGTAATAATCTTTTACATAAATAGGCTCACCTACCTGATAATAAGCATCGCCTCTAAACTTTGACGGAGTTGAATAAGTAACACCCACAGGTAAAATTTGTACATCATCTCTCCCACCCTGTTCTAAATAACTCAGTGCCATTTTAGCGGTACCTTTTTTTAATGGAATTAAACGGCGCTCTTGCATAGAAAGACCTTCAGCAAATACCATTATTTTACTTTTATCATCCAGTAATTTATAAACCGTTTTAAATGATTCTACATTTTGTTTGGCATTTTCATATCCAACATCTTTAAACCTAAAAATGGGTACAAGGCCAATTGATTGGATGATGGCAGCTACTATTTTATTTTTAAAGGCATCGCCCCGTGCCATATAAAATGTTTTAGGCAATACTAAAACTCCGGTAAATGCCATAGAATCCATAAACGAGTTTGGATGGTTCATAGCTATAAATACAGGGGCTTTAACCCGAGCACGTTTTAGGTTTTTACCTTGTAAACGTTTAAAAAATATAGGAAATATAGGTGCTAATGCAAGCTGTAGAAAATACCAAAGCATTTTTAAGTATAAGTTAAAAGTGATAAATTATAAGTCATAAAGTTACTATAATTACTTCTTTTCTCGAAGTTGGATCAAATATTTATAACTCATCATGTATAACCCATATCTAAAATGCAGGTGCTACAGGTTTATTTCCCATAACGGCATCAATACGTTCCATTACTTCTTGTGTAAGCATAGGCACTACATCTAAAGCTTTTAAGTTATCTTCTAATTGCTCGGTTTTAGAAGCACCTAAAATAGCGGTACTTACATTTGGGTTTTTTAATACCCAGGCAATAGACAAGCGACTTAAACTTACACCTAAGTCATCAGCTACTATTTTAAGCGCTTTTACTTTTTCGTGTTTCCATTTAGCGGCATCGCCAACAATATTTTCTTTTAGCCACTCCATACCTTTGCTGTTAATTCGGGTATCTTCAGGCGTTTTATCCATGTATTTTCCGGTTAAAAGCCCTGACGCCAAAGGCGACCAAATAGTTGTACCCAAACCAATTTCTTTATAAAGCTTGCTGTATTCTACTTCAAATTTATCGCGATGCAATAAATTGTATTGTGGTTGTTCCATGGTTGGAGGCGTTAAATTATACTGCCTCGCAACTGCATACGCTTCCATTATCTCTACCCCACTCCACTCGCTGGTGCCCCAATAAAGTATTTTGCCTTGTTGAATTAAATCGTGCATAGCACGTACGGTTTCTTCAATTGGTGTGTTTTTATCCGGACGATGACAAAAATATAAATCTAAATAATCAACCTGTAAGCGTTTAAGTGCAGCATGACAAGCCTCGATAACACGTTTACGACTCAAACCTATTTGATTAGGTAATTTACCTCCCCAAAAAACTTTGCTTGATACCGTATATGTACTTCTGTCCCACTGAAATTTCTTTAAAATATTGCCCATCACAATTTCTGATTGTCCGCTTGCGTAGGCTTCTGCGTTATCAAAAAAATTAACCCCATTATCGTAAGCAATTTTCATGCATTGCTCTGCCATAATGTTGTTAACCTGTGCACCAAATGTAACCCAACTTCCAAAAGACAAGGCACTTACCTGCAAACCCGATTTTCCTAAACGACGATATTCCATCTCTACAATTTTTTGTGCAAAGATAGCTGATTATAAAGCTTTGTAAATCAATTAAGCGTTAAATTCTTCAAAGAGTTTAATTAAAATGAAAGAAAAAATAAACCACTGCGGCCCATTCTCGTTTTACATCTTTTGCATAACCTATAGTTGAGTAACTACTGTTTTGAACCGTACCATCTTCTTTTACATATCCTATCGTACTATAACTGCTGTTTTGTACTGTACCGTCTTTCTTAAAATACCCAACCGTGCTATAACTGCTGTTTTGTATGGTTCCATCATCTTTTATGTAGCCAATGGTGCTGTAACTACTGTTTTGTATAGTGCCATCACTTTTAATATAACCAACCGAACTATAACTGCTATTTTGAATAGTACCATCACTTTTAATATATCCGGTGGTGCTATAGCTACTGTTTTGAATAGTTTGGGCAGATGTTGCTATTACAAACAATAACGCAGCTATAATAAATAGGTTTTTCATATTTTTTATTTGAATGTTAAAGGTAAACAGCCGAGCAAAGCGAATGCATAAATACAAAAAAAAGTAATTAACATATGAATAAACAAATCCTTTATCTTCGCAGGGCGTGAATAAAAAATATAAAATATTTATAATTGGTCCGGCATATCCTTTACGTGGTGGCTTGGCAACTTTTGACGAGCTTTTTTGTAAATCATTATGCGATGAAGGGCATGATGCCCAGATAATTTCATACTCCTTACAATATCCTAATTTTTTGTTTCCCGGCTCTACACAGTTTGATACCAGCGGCATTTCACCAAAAGGCTTAAAAATTCACACGCTTATAAATTCCGTTAATCCGTTTAACTGGCTAAAAACGGCTCGTTTTATAAAAAAAGAAAAGCCTGATTTTTTAGTCGTACGCTTTTGGATTCCATTTATGGGACCTGCTTTGGGTACTATTTGCCGACTCATCAATAAAAAACAAACCAAAGTTATTGCTATAACAGATAATGTTATTCCGCACGAAAAAAGAATTGGAGATACTGCTTTTGCTAAATACTTTATTAATGCCTGCGATGGATTTGTTACTATGAGTCAGGCTGTAATGAATGATTTAAACAAGTTTACAAACTCCTCACATAAAAAATTCCTACTGCATCCGCTTTACACTTCTTTTGGAGAAAAACTGGATAAATTAGAAGCCAGAAAAAAATTAAATATTTCTCTTACAGATAAAACCGTTTTATTTTTTGGATTAATTCGTCAGTATAAAGGCTTAGATTTATTGCTGGAAGCTATGGCAGATGATCGAATTAAAGCAATGAACATTAAGTTGCTTGTTGCCGGAGAATTTTATGAAGACAAAAAAGCCTATCTCGATATTATTGAAAAACATCAGTTG
>CAIXZI010000626.1 GCA_903923915.1 uncultured Bacteroidota bacterium | reverse complement strand
GCGCCATTCTTCCGCTAATCATTTTATTGCAAAAAAGTGCTGTTCTATTAAAAACAAACTATATATTCGATAAAAATTTCTATTTCTATAACATGAAAAAAACAATATTAAAAACTACATTAATTGCACTTGCTGCCATAAATGTAAACGCACAAACGCCGGGCATAAACATTGCCAACATAGATAAAAGTGTAAACCCAGCCGACGATTTTTATCAGTTTGCCAATGGCACTTGGATTAAAAACACAACTATTCCGGCACAAGAATCTCGTTGGGGAAGCTTTAACGAATTAGCCGATCGTAACAACGATAATCTTAAAAAAATATTAGAAGAATGTGCGGCCGATAAAATGGCTAAACCAGGTAGTAACAAACAAAAAATTGGTGATTTCTACCATGTTGGTATGGATACGGCTAAACTTGAAAAAGAAGGTTATGGCCCAATTATTCCAATTTTAACAAGCATCAGTAAAATTAATAATAAAGCCGATTTATTAAAAACTACAGGAGAACTACACGCAAAAGGGCTTAGCGGCTTGTTTACATTTGTTGTAGAAGCTGATATGAAAAGTAGTAATGATAACGCTATTTATTTTGGACAAACCCGTTTAGGTTTGCCGGATAAAATGTATTATACCGATGCTAAATTTGAAAGCATTCGTATTGCGTATAAAAAACATATAGAAAATATATTTTCTTTATTAGGTGATAAAGCTGATGTTGCTTTAAAAAATGCCGAAACTATTTTTAGTATTGAAAGTCAATTAGCTGATGGTTCTATGGGACGCATTGAATTACGTGACCCGGATAAACAATACAATAAATTTACCAAAGCCGATTTCTTTAAAAAACAAAGCAATTTAGATTTTAACACGTATCTTACTGCAGCTGCCGTTAAAGGTGCTTTTACAGATGTGGTTATTACACAACCACTTTATTTTGATAAATTAAATCAAATCATAAATACGGTTTCTATTGCCGATTGGAAAACATATTTACGTTGGTGCACAGTACATCAAACAGCTTCTTTTTTAAGCGCCACTTTTGTAAAAGAAAATTTCTCGTTTTACGGAACAACTTTGCAAGGTGCTAAAGAAATGAAACCTCGCTGGAAACGCGTATTAGCTACTATTGATGGCAGCGTTGGTGAAGCATTAGGACAAATATTTGTAGATAAATATTTTAATGCAGAATCTAAAAAGAAAGTAAACGAAATGGTTGACAATCTTTTTAACTCGTTTAAAGAACGTATTAAAACCCGCACTTGGATGGGTGATATAACCAAACAAAAAGCCTTAGATAAATTGGCAAAAATTATGCGCAAATTAGGTTATCCTGATACCTGGAGAGACTACTCTACCTTAGATATTAAAAACGATTCATACGTTGCAAATGTTTTACGTTCTAATTATTACGAATACAAACGTATGATTGATAAAATTGGCAAGCCGGTTGATAAAACAGAGTGGGGTATGTCTCCTCCAACTGTAAATGCATATTACAATCCAAGCTATAATGAAATTGTTTTTCCTGCAGGAATTATGCAACCTCCGTTTTTTGATGCTAAAGCAGATGATGCTGCAAATTACGGTGTAATGGGTGCAGTTATTGGTCACGAGTTAACGCACGGTTTTGATGACCAAGGCGCTAAATTTGATGCTGATGGAAATTTAGTTAATTGGTGGACAGAAGAAGACATAAAAAACTTTAACGCTCGCACAGGCATTATCCGCGACCAGTTTGATGGTTACGTTGCCATTGATACTTTACACGTAAACGGAGAGCTTACTTTAGGAGAAAACATTGCCGATTTAGGTGGTTTAACTATGAGTTACTACGCTTACAAACTTTCTTTAAAAGGAGCTAAATCTACAGTAATAGATGGCTTTACAGGCGAACAACGCTTCTTTATTGCTTGGGCGCAAGGCTGGAAAACTTTATCTAGAGATGCTGCCTTAAAACAAATGATTGCTACTAACCCACACAGTCCGGGTAACTTTAGAGCTAATGGCCCTACCAGCAACATGAAAGAGTTTTACGAAGCTTTTGGTGTTAAAGAAACCAACAAAATGTATCGTCCGGCTGATAAACGTGCGGAAGTTTGGTAGTCTTTAAGAAAATTAACAAAAAACAGATAATTAAATAACTTATATTTGCTTAACAATTTAAAAAACAAAATAATGAAAAAAATCTTTTTAACCCTTGCTTTAGCTTCTTTTGTAGGAGCAACTTCTATGTCAGCTTCAACTTTTGGTGATGACAAAAAAGGTGATGACAAAAAAAAATCTTGTGCTAAAGAATGCAAAAAAGATGGTAAATCTTGTTGCAAAGACAAAAAAACAACTGAAACTAAAGAAACAAAAGCTACTGAAGAGAAAAAATAATCTTCTTACAGCATAAAAAAAGCCCGCAACCTTTATCAGGTGCGGGCTTTTTTATTTTTACAAGGAACTAAACTAGCAATGCCAATAAAACATTAAAACACTTGCTGACTGAGAATTAAATACCAAACAGCATTTATCCAAACCCATAAAATTAGAGCATAAACTAAAATAAGTAAAAATTTAGGTGGATTTATTTTACTAAAATAATGATTAGCTAAGCCTGCAAAAACAAAACCTGTAGACCACAACATGCCCGAGCCAATCATAGCAGGCCAAACCCAATCTCCACTCCAAGAATTAAATGGCGGAAAATGATTTTTAATTGCAGGAAGCAGCGTGTAGTATAAACCTCCACCCAAAGCACCCATGCTTAAAAGGCCAAGTGCTGCGGCAGAAAGAAAACCAATAATAGAAAACCTTGTGTTGTACGACAAAGATTTCCACCATGTTTTTTCTTTAGAAATTACTTCCATTAGTAATTAATTACTTGCTCTTCAATGTTGATTGGTAGTTCTCTAAAATTATATTGTTGTCCGCGTAATTGTGGCGTATAACCTGCTTCTTTAATAGCATCTTGTATAGTTTTATAAGTGAAACGATGTGGCGCGCCTGCTGCCGATACAACATTTTCTTCAAGCATAATAGAACCAAAATCGTTAGCACCAGCCTCTAAACAAAGCTGTGCGGTTTCTTTACCAACTGTTAACCAGGATGCTTGTATGTTTTCAATATTTGGTAACATAATACGACTAAGAGCCAGCATACGTATATATTCTTCAGAACTTACGTGATTGCGAATGTTTTTTAAGCGTTGCAACAAAGTTCCTTCATCCTGAAACGGCCAAGGAATAAACGCTAAAAAGCCCTTAGCATCTTTTGGTTTTTCGCTTTGTACTTCACGTAACCATACCAAATGTTCAAAACGTTCGTAAATGGTTTCCACATGTCCAAACATCATGGTGGCAGATGTAGTTAAGTTTAACTGATGTGCTGCGCGCATAACATCAAGCCATTCTCGTCCGTTACATTTTCCTTTAGAAATCAAACGGCGAACTCTGTCGTTTAAAATTTCGGCACCTGCACCTGGCAAGCTATCTAAGCCTGCTTCCATTAATGCTTTTAAAACTTCGGTATGTGTAGATTTTTCTAATTTGGTTATGTGCGCAATTTCAGGTGGACCAAGTGAGTGCAATTTTAAAGTTGGATAAAGGCTTTTTAAC
The DNA here is from genome assembly GCA_903923915.1 of uncultured Bacteroidota bacterium. Classification (GTDB taxonomy): domain Bacteria; phylum Bacteroidota; class Bacteroidia; order B-17B0; family Aurantibacillaceae; genus PALSA-968. Next base: position 603 of record CAIXZI010000626.1, on the reverse strand, counting down.
TCTTTAAAAAGATTCACATAAAAACTTAAACCTAAATCTGGATGATGGCCACCTTGCAAAAGCAATTGATCTCCGCCGTAACGAAATAGTTCGTCTATTTTCTTTTTGTATTCTGGTATGGTAGTTACATAACTTTCAACATGCCCCGGTATTCTATAAAAATTACAGAACTTGCAATTAGCTATACAAACGTTGGTAGTATTGGCGTTCCTATCAATTTGCCAGGTAACAATTTTATTGTCGCCTTTTTTTATTTTACGAATTTCATTGGCCGTAAACATTAAATCGGTAAGGCTAGCGTTTTCAAAAAGAAAAACACCTTCTTCAATACTTAAAAATTCTAAATTTAGGGCGCGCGTTAAAAGTTTATCTGTTTGCATCAATAAGAGATATTTCTTGTTACATTTAGCACATCAAAATTACACATAATATGACTTCAATATCAAAAACATCGGTACTAAAAGAAGATAACTTAGTTATTCTCGGCAAATCGTTTAAAAATAAAAATGAATATGGCTTAACGCCCGAGCAAGTTACTTATATAGAAAAACAACTAGCTGATAGCAAAAAGTTTGTAGCTGTTAATCAGTTTACACGTTTTGT
>CAIXZI010000625.1 GCA_903923915.1 uncultured Bacteroidota bacterium | reverse complement strand
GAGGCTTTATGCTTGAGCAGTTATACCGGCAAGCAGACAATAAAAAATACATCAAAAAAAACTCGTCAGACTCCCTGTTTTGGTATACCTGTGCAACTCCTGGTCAAAAGATGATTAAGTATGAGATAAATCCAAAAAAAGAAACCATTCTTGGTATCCTCTGTGACGAATACATAACATATTACGACAACAAAACTGTTACCTTTTACTATAATAGCGACACCCTTAAAATAAATCCCGAGTGGTATTCTAAATTTACGTTGACAAATAAAAATATTAACGTAGAACGAATGAAATCAATGTATTTGAAATTTAAAATTGAATATCGTGACTTTTATTTTACTGTAAAAGCTACATCTATTACTTATAAAAAAATTGACAATAAGATCTTTGACATTAAGCCTACAACTATTGTAATTAAAGACCCACTTTATGAATAAGACTAAAGCCCATTGCATTAATTTACTTTTGCTTTTATAGCATAATATCCTTTAAACCTCTTCCTTTTGGTCCATCGCCCTCGCGTAGCAAGGTTAAAAATGAAAAACCATTTATTGCCTAATAATCTTTTTTCTGTATAACATGCCCCAGTCGCCAATCTTTTTAAGGTAAGAAAAATAAATTAAAGGAGGTATTTGTTTACCAAAAGATAATGTAAAAAAAACATAAAGGCGATTTATGTTAGCAAAATTTACTCATTCTTTTAATTCGCCATTATGCACCTTAAATACGTTGCCGGTATTTTATTTTTATGTATTGTTTTTACCCCTGTTTTATTTTCTTTTTCAAATGCAGATAATGTAAACACTCCCGAAGAAAACTGCCGGCAGTATGTATTATCTAATATGGTTTCTTTAGAAAAATGCCTGGTATCTATGCATCAAAATAGAGTAGATTCTTTACCCTTAAACAGAAATCATCTAAAAGAAGAGTACAGAAAAGCGCGTATGTATTACAAAAGAGTTGAGTTTTTTATAGAATACTACTCTCCTTTTGATGCCAAGTATTATATAAACGGCGCGCCTGTTAAGAAATATGATATAGAACATAAAAATAAAATTTTTGATCCACACGGGTTTCAGGTGTTAGAGCAAATTATTTATAGTAAAGACAGCATTAGTTATTCAATTTTAAATAATGAGAGTAGCCTACTACTAACCCGCCTTACTATACTTAAAGAATACTACAAAACGATAACGCTCTCTAAAAACAATATGTTAGAAATGCTGAAACTAACCTTGGTGCGCATTATGGGCGTAAATTTAAATGGATACGATTGCACCGTTAATAAAGAAAATATTATAGAAACTACTTATGTAATTGAAGGCATAGAAAAAGTTTTATCGGCGTTTGAACTAAGTGATGACAAAGAAATAAGCGCTGCCTTAAAAATTATGAATAAAGAATTAAATGAAGCGCGCACTTATTTGGCTAAGCATCCTCATGCAGATACATTTAATAGATTGCATTTTATTACGCAGTATTTGAATCCTTTATATAAAGATTTTACCTTATTTTATTTAAAAACAGGTATTAAATTTAGTAAAGTTAGCTATGCAATAAATATGAAGAGTTCTTCATTGTTTGCAGAAAACGGATTAAATAAACAGTTTTTCTCGCTTTATAAAGATGATACCATACATATAAATGAGCAAGCCCAATTGGGTAAACTACTTTTTTTTGATCCTATTCTTTCCGGCAATAATAAAAGAGCTTGTGCTTCTTGTCATCAGCCCAATAAAGCATTTACAGATGGAGTGGATAAAAGTATAGCCTTTGATTTAAAAGGTAAAGCAGATAGAAATGCGCCCACTTTATTAAATGTAATTTATCAAAAAAGTTTTTTTTACGATGGGCAGGTTTTTAACCCCGAAGAACAAGTAAGTGTGGTAT
>CAIXZI010000624.1 GCA_903923915.1 uncultured Bacteroidota bacterium | reverse complement strand
TGTTTTTAATTAATTTTTTAGCTTCGGGCAATTCAAAAACTTCTTTTAAGTTTCTAATTTTTGCAAAAGGAATACCAAGGTTTGTAGTTTCTTTTTGAAGAAAAACAAGTGTTTGTTTTTTTACTTCTTTATTTAAAATAAAGAATAGTTTTTTGCGATTGATAACACGTTGTTGATTGTTTAGATAATTTTTATCGCTACTAATTTTTGAAATGCCTAACAACTCGCACAATTTATTAAACTGTCCATCACTGCCAATAGCAAAGGTTACAGCGTGATTATCTTTTGTTGTAAAAATTTCTCCGTAAGGCGCTATGTTAGGGTGTAAAGAGCCAGTTGGCTGAGGTATATGTTTTGCTATTAACCAATTGGTTGCCTGGTTAGCCAATGAAGCAACAGCTACATCAAATAACGAAACAGAAACATGGCAGCCTTTTTTTGTTTTCTCTCTTTTTAACAATGCAAGTAATATGGCTTCTTTTAAATGATGTGCGGCTAAAATATCAATCATAGCAACGGGCATTTTTAACGGCCCACTTTCTTTAGTGCCATTCATGCTCATAAAGCCGCTTTCTGCCTGTAAAATTAAATCATAAGCTACTCGTTCGTCAGTGTCAGAAAAGCCTTGTATGCCTGCATAAATTAATTTTGGATTTATTTTTTTAAGCGTTGTATAATCAAGCTTTAATTTTTTGTCATCGCCTTTTTTATAGTTTACAATAACTATATCTGCATTTTTAATTTGTGTTATACATTTTTTATAATTGGCCTCATTACTTACGTCCAAAAATAAATGTTTCTTTAAAAAATTAACAGCTAAAAAATAAGCAGATACATCTGCATTTTTATCTTCACTTGGCAGTTTCCAGCTACGGGTAACATCACCACCTGTTTTTTTATTTTCTATTTTAATTACTTCAGCGCCTAATTCAGCAAAAAATAATCCAACCGATGGACCTGCTAAAACGCTTGCCAACTCTACTACTTTTAAGCCTTTAAAATAATTGTGGGAAAAAGAATTCATGCACCAAAGATAACAAAAGCTAATTCTTTCTATTGAATTACAGATGGAGTTGCTTTAAAAATAAATTCGTAAAAATTATTTTTTTTGCTTGGGTATGTTGCCTTTACATCCATTCCATCGGCTAAATCTTTAATTAAAGATAAACCAACACTGCTGTCTTTTTGGTTTTCTAAAAAGTCAAACCCTGTGCCATTATCGCCTATTTTTAAACACACGGTGTGTGCCGTATCTTCTTGCAATAGTATTTCTATTTGATATTTATTGTTGGCTGGATACGCGTGTTTGATGGAATTAAGAAATATTTCTGTAACAATTAAGCCTAAGTGTATAGCTATTTTAGAAGGCAAATCGCAACTAATTTGTTTAATAGATTGTTTAACGGAAGAAGCAATTTCGGGATACGAGCTTTTAAATTCTTTTACTAACTCGCTTATATAATCAGATAAATTAATGTTTGTGTGCGTGTTTGATTCGCACAGCATATCCTGAATTTTAAGCATCGAAAAAATCCGTTGCTCGTATTCTTCTAATATAATTTTTGGATCGGTAGTTTTACCTTGCTGCCTGCTTAAGCGCAGCAAACTAATTAAAATGGAGAAATTGTTTTTTACGCGATGGTTTATTTCTTGTATCAAAAGGTCTTTCTCTTTTAATAAATGATCTAATTTATACTGAGCAGCCCTACGGTGTCGTGCTTCAAGATTAGAAGCCAAAACCAAGGAAATGCTTAAAGCAAAAGTTTGTTCTTTTTCTGAAAATACACGCTCTACATTTCCTGTTTTTTCAAAACAAATTACACCAATTAATTCGCCACCAATGCGTAACGGAATATCCATTAACGAGATAATATCGTTAGGTTTTGAATACACTTCGTTAAACTGAAACGTACTTGGATGTGTATAAATATTGGGCGCTAAAAGAATTTTATTTTCCTGTATGGCTTTAAAGTATGCCGGAAAATCTTTTTGGTGTAATGCGCTGTTTTTAGAAAACTGATGCGTACGCAAATCATACTCGCCTATAGAAATAATGGCATCTTTATCCTGATTAAAAAGCCACACATTTACACGCTCTATTCGCAGGGTGGTAATAATGCGTTTTGCAAATTCAAGCATTAAGGCATCAATATCATCGCGCTCTAAAATGTGTATTTTAGATGCGTTGTCTAATTCTTCCAGTAAATTTATTGTTTCGTCGAGCATGATAAAAAGTTAGACCAATGTACGTATATTTACTACAAACACAAATTAATTAATTGTTTAGCTTTATGCTATGTTAACTTTAAACTTCAATCCCTTTCCGGTATTAGAAACCGAGCGTTTGTTTTTGCGCAAAATTAGCGAAAAGGATAAAGCCGAACTATTTGCCCTTCGTTCTGATAAAGATATTATGCATTTTGTTCCTCGTCCTTTAATGCAAACCATGGATGAAGCCCTTGCTTATATTAAAATGATTAATGATAATATCGATAAAAACCAGGCTATTAACTGGGCCATTGCTTTAAAAAGCACCCATAAATTAGTGGGTGTTATAGGCTATCACATTATACAAAAAGAAAATTACCGTGCCGAGGTGGGTTATATACTGCATACTAATTTTCATAAACAAGGTATTATGAAAGAAGCTATAACTGCCGTAATAAATTATGGTTTTACCCAAATGAAACTGCATAGTATTGAAGCTGTTATCGACCCAAACAATAAAGCTTCAGAAAATGTTTTGCT
>CAIXZI010000623.1 GCA_903923915.1 uncultured Bacteroidota bacterium | reverse complement strand
CTCTCCCAGTAAGGGCATTGATTAATTGTTTTTCACCTCCTTGCGGATATTTTACCTTTAAGCCTTGAACTTCAATATTTTTATATTTTGTTGCCAAACAATCTGCAGCCGACGAAAAAAAAATTAACTTTATAAAACATAATCCCGTTAACATAACCAACCTTTACATTAATTAATTATGGAGAATTTAATTCAGAATTTAAAAGTGCAAATTATTGAGCAATTAAATCTTGCAGAAACTAAACCGGAAGATATAGATGCTTCTGCGCCTTTATTTGGCGAGGGTTTAGGACTTGATTCAATTGACGCATTAGAATTAATTGTGCTGTTGGAAAAAAATTATGGATTAAAAATTGCAGATCCAAAAGACGCGAAAAATATTTTTCAATCGGTAAAAACATTGGCTGAATATATTTCATCTCAAAAAAAATAAACTGATAATGGTATTTGTAACCGGCATAGGGATAATTTCTGCTATTGGAAAGAATGTAAGCGAAACGCTTTCGTCTTTATTGGAAAGTCGCACTGGTATTGGTAAAATCCATCACTTACAAACCATTCACGCAAATAATTTTGTTGCCGGAGAAGTTAAATACTCATTACAAGAATTAGAAAATTTAGCCGGATTAAAAAACTCAAATTATAACCGAACAACTTTGCTAAGTTTACTTGCTACTCAGGAAGCCTTGCTGAGCGCAGGAATTGAAGATATTACAACACATCGTACAGGTTTTATTTCAGCAAGTAGTGTTGGCGGAATGTGCCATACCGAACTTTTATATGAAGATTTTTTAGAGGATAAATCGCCTGAAAATTTTATTGATTCTCATTATACCGGCGCACATGCAACTGATGTCGCAAAGCATTTTGGCATTAGCGATTATGTAACAACCATAAGCACCGCCTGCTCTTCGGCCGCAAACGCCATTATGTTGGGGGCACGATTAATCAACAATAATATACTTGATAGAGTTGTTGTTGGCGGAACAGATGCGTTATGTAAATTTACATTCAACGGTTTTAATACCCTGATGATCTTAGATAAAGAATGGTGCAAACCCTTTGATAATAACAGAAAAGGATTAAACCTTGGCGAAGGTGCAGCCTATTTGGTTTTAGAATCCGAACGTGTTGTGAAAGCTGAAAATAAAAAAGTTTTGGCAACACTTAGTGGTTATGGAAATGCGAATGATGCCTATCATCAAACAGCTTCTTCGCCTGATGGACAAGGCGCGTACGCCGCTATACAAAAGGCTTTGCAGGTTGCTAATCTTTCTACCGATAAAATAAATTATGTAAATGCGCATGGCACAGGAACTGCAAATAATGATCTATCTGAAGCAACTGCTATGCAAAATATATTTAAACAAAACATACCGCCTTTCAGTTCTACCAAATCATTTACAGGCCATACATTAGCTGCGGCAGCAGGCATTGAAGCCGTTATATCTATACTATCTATTCAAAACAAAACTATTTTTCCTAATTTAAATTGCAAAACTCAAATGGAAGATGCGGTTTTATTTCCTGTTACTAACTTGCAAAAAAATGTAGAAATAAATCATGTGCTGTCAAATTCATTTGGCTTTGGCGGAAATTGCTCATCTTTAATTTTTAGTAAAAACTAACATGGCAATTTACATTAACGGCACGGGTTGTATCTCGCATCAAAATACCATTGATGTAGCCGATTTTTTCGAGAATGCTCAAGTTGCCTGCCAGCAAAGACTTGTAGCACAAGAACCCGATTATAAAAATTATGTTCCGGCAAATATGTTTAGGCGTATGTCGCACGTAATTAAGATGGGAGTTGCGGCAGCAAAGATAAGTTTACAGCAAGCCGAGATAGAAAATGTTGATGCTATAATTACCGGCACAGGCTTAGGTTGTTTTGAAGATACCGATAAATTTCTGCGAGCTATTATTGAAAATGATGAACAACTTTTAACGCCAACTTCCTTTATACAATCTACACATAATACTGTTGCCGGACAAATTGCCCTGCTTATAAAATGCCACAATTATAACTTTACTTATACGCAACAAGGCTTATCATTTGAAAGTGCTTTGATTGATGCAAAGATGTTTTTAAATGAAAATAAAAACAGTAACATTTTGGTTGGTGGGCTGGACGAGGCAATTCAGCCATATTTTGATTTGCTTTTACAGGCGGGAGAAATTAAAAAGCAAGAAGATATTATTGTTGAAATAGAAAACAATAAAACAAAAGGTTTTTGTTTAGGCGAAGGCGCTTCCTTTTTTGTGTTGAGTAATGAAAAACACAAAAACACAAAAGCTGAAATTAAAGGAATAAAAACATTCACTTCACTAAAAGATGGCGGCGATTTACAAAACAAATTAAGTTTGTTTTTGCAAGAATTAAATTTATCTGTAAATGATATAAGTCTTGTTTTATCAGGAAATTCTGGTGATGTAGAAGATGATAAAATATTGAATGAAACGAATAGAAATATTTTTTCACAAACAAACATAGCTTATTTTAAAAATTTGTGTGGAGAATATTTCACTGCGAGTGCTTTTGCTTTGTGGCTTGCATCTGCTATTATAGAAAAGCAGGAAATCCCAACAGCATTGGTAAATAAGCCAACCCAAGGACTTTTAATAAAAAACATCTTAATTCTTAATCAATATCGTAACTCCGAATATTCTTTCATGTGTATTTCCTCATGTTAACTCATCGTACAAACATATTTTTACTTTCATCTCTTTTATTGATTTCTGCATTTTTAATTCGTGCGTATAATTTATCTTTCGGCATTTTATTTCTTCCGTTACTAATTTTTCTTATCATTGAAATAATAGGTGCATCAAGGCTTTCGGCTAACTTTCACTTTAAATCTATTTGTAGTTTTCAAACAACTGAAAAAGTGGTTTCTATCACTTTTGATGATGGCCCTCATGGAGGAGCTACCGAAAAAGTGCTTTCTGTTTTGAAAGAATTTAATGTTACATCAACCTTTTTTTGTATTGGAAATAAAATAAACGGAGATATTTCTCTTGTAAAGAAGATGAGCGATGCCGGACATATTATTGCAAACCATAGTTACACACACGGTAATTTATTTAATCTTCAACCTACCTCTCTTTCTCTATTATTCTAAACTATATTTTAACTAAGAGATTATTGTTATACCTAGGTCTTTTTCATCCTCATTTATCGGGGTTTTGGGGTTTTGGGG
>CAIXZI010000622.1 GCA_903923915.1 uncultured Bacteroidota bacterium | reverse complement strand
TCTCGAAACAAAAAAAGTAACTGATTTAGTATGGCATATTTTGTTTTTTGGATGCGCTTTGTTTACTAAAGAAAACGGAATTGTATTTTCTGCTTTATGTTTATTTTATATATGGCTTCATGAAAAAGACAGTTTAAAAAGTGATGGGATTAAATTAGGACTGGGTTATTTATCTTTTATTTTAATTTGGTTCTTTCTTCGTAAAGCGGCTATAGAAGGCTCTACCACCGATAATAGCTTATCAGCAACCGCATCAAATTTCTTAAACAACATACCTTTTATTTGGCAATATATTGGCAAGGCAATTCTTCCATTCAATCTATCTGTTATGTGTATGATAGAAGATGTAAACTATATTCAGGTAATAATTGCTTTTTTAATTATTGTTGCAACAATTTATTTTTCAAAACAAAAAAGGTGGTCTTTTTTGATATTTAGCTTAGCTTGGTTTGTTCTTTTTTTAGCCCCTTCTTTCTCTGCCAGATTGGTAGAAGGCTTGGAACACCGCTTATATGTGCCCATCATTGGATTTGTTTTTGTTGCTGCAGAAACAGATTGGATGAAAAACCTATCCCTTGAAAACAAGAAAACTTGGCTTGTTCCTGCAATTTATTTATTGGCTTTTATTTACATAACTAATAGTCGTTTAGAAATATTTAAAACCAGATTTAATTTTAATAACAGCGCCATGCAAACATCTCAATACAGCGTAGTGCCTTGTGTTAATTTAGCCGGAGATTACGATATTGTTGGCAAACAAGACAAAGCAATTGAAATGTATAAAGTAGCGTTAAAACGTGATTCTGTTTATGGAGTTATTCATCCTAAAAATAGAGTTAGCTATTACAGCATTTTACACGACAATTTAGGTGTGATTTATTTAAGCAAACAAATGTATAAAGAAGCTGAGAAAGAGTTTTTATTGGCTGCCAAACAAGAAGATATATATGCTATTTATCACTTGGCTAATGTGTATTCTAAAACTGAACGAAAAGAACAAGCCGTAAAACTCTGGAAAAAAGTTTTAACCGTACAACCTAATCAACCTGATTTTAAGGATGTTTATTTGCGTTTGGCGCAATATGCTAAAGATCAAAAAGACACCACCTCATTTAATTATTACGTAAGCGAATTTAGAAAAAGAGGGTATTAAATTAATCCTTAATCTCATTACCCATTGTATCGCAATGGTATAGTTTTGGTTTTTTAGAATTGGCTTTTTGTGTAGGTTCTCCACCTTTTTTAGCAGCAATCATTTTCTGAATAATGCGCGCACGCTCTTTAGCAACTTCATCTCGTAGTTTTAAATCTTCATCAGCATCATAATAAATAATGCCGTCGATAATAGTTTTGTCAACTTTTGCGTTTATAGATAAAGGATTATCTGTCCACAAAACAACATCAGCTACTTTGCCCACTTTTATGCTACCCACTTTATCATCTATGTGCAGCATTTTGGCAGGATTAAGCGTTGCTAATTTTAAAGCTTGTACTTCCGTCAGCCCACCATATTTAATACTTTTTGCAGCTTCTTGGTTTAAACGCCTGCCCATCTCCGCATCATCACTATTTATAGAAGTTGTTAAACCCATTTTAGTTAGCAATGCAGCGTTATAAGGAATAGCATCCATCACTTCCATTTTATAAGCCCACCAATCGGCAAACGTAGAAGCGGCAATATCATGCGCTTTCATTTTATCAGCCACTTTATAACCCTCTAAAATGTGGGTAAATGTATTTATTTTAAAGTGCATACTATCTGCCACATCTATCAACATATTTATTTCTGATTGCACATACGAGTGGCAAGTTATGTGACGCTTATCATGCAAAATTTCTACCAAAGCATCCAATTCTAAATCTCTGCGAGGAGCCGCTGCATTTTTATCTTTTGAAGTTGCTGCACCATTCATTATTTTCTCATACGCTTTAGCACGAATAAAATTATCGTAATAAACTTGCTCAGTACCCATACGTGTTTGCGGAAAACGAACATTATTAAAATCTCCCCAGTTGCTTTGCTTTACATTTTCGCCTAAAGCAAATTTTATAAACTCAGGTGCTTTTTCATACTTCATATCTTCAGGAGATTGCCCCCAACGAAGTTTTATAATTTGCGATTGTCCGCCAATTGGGTTAGCAGAACCATGCAACAATTGCGCAGAAGTAACACCACCTGCTAACTGACGATAAATATTTATATCCTCGCTATTAACTACATCGCCAATTCTAACTTCAGCGCTGCTGGCTTGCGTGCCTTCGTTAACGCCCTCGCTAATGGCAATGTGACTATGTTCATCAATAATACCGGCTGTTAAATGTTTTCCTTTGGCATTAATTGTTTTGGAAAAG
>CAIXZI010000621.1 GCA_903923915.1 uncultured Bacteroidota bacterium | reverse complement strand
CAATGATAAATTTGGTTGTGCTAATTGTTATACTAATATTGCTAATATACATGATGCACGCGGAAATTATCCGGAGGCATTAAAAAACTATTTCACTTCTTTACAAATACACGAAAGCTTAAAGGATAAGGAAGGCATTGGTATTTGCTACTTAAATATTGGATTAGTTTATGAACATCAACATAATTACCCCGAAGCTTTAATGTATTATCGTAATTCATTAAAGATATGCATTGAAATTGACGATACCGAAGGTATGGCCAAATGCTATGGCAATATGGGAAACGTTTATGGTACTCAAAGAAATTATGATGAAGCTCTAAAAATGCATTTCACTTCATTACAGTTAAATAAAAAAGATGAGCGTAAACGTGATATAGCCATTGATTATGATAACATAGCACAAGTCTATTTATTACAACATAATTATACTGCTGCACTTGAAATGAATTTAGAAGCTTTAAAAATAAATCAAGAAATAAACGAGATGGAGGGTATTGCCTCATCATTTGGTAATGTTGGTAAATGCTACATCAAAATGAATAAAATAAGTAAGGCGAAGGCTTATTTACTTAAATCAATAGAGTTTAGTAAACTCGCTGGGTATAAAGATCTACTGGTAGATTGTTATAAAGACTTAGTAGTTGTAGATAGTATTAATAACAACTACAAAGCCGCTTTTGCACACCATAAACTTTATATACTTTACCGTGATAGCCTTGATAACGAAGAAATTCAAAAGAAAAGTTTGCAAACCAGTATGCAATATGAGTTTGATAAAAAAGAGATAGCTGCAAAAGCCGAGCAGGATAAACTGGATGCAATAGATTTCGAAGAAAAACAAAAGCAACGTGTTTTTTTGTTACTAATTACCTGTATTCTGATACTTGTAGGTGTATTTGCTGTTTTTATATACAACAGATTTAGAATTACTAACCGTCAAAAGTTAATTATAGAAAGGCAAAAAATATTAGTAGATAAAGCCTATGAAGAGTTACATGAAAAAAATAAAGAAGTTATGGATAGCATACATTATGCAAAACGGATACAAACCGCATTAATTACTTCTGAAAAATATATTACAAATAGCTTAAATAGGTTAAACAAAATTAATTAGATGCGAAAGTTTGTTTACATAATTTTATTGATTCTTAATTTTAAATTCGTAATTCTAAATTCATTTGCGCAAAGCAAAAGTATAGATTCTCTACTCACTCTTTTAAAAACTGATAAAGAAGATACAAATACGGTAAATACATTATGCCATTTAGGTAAACAATTTTGGCGAGAAGGTAATTATGATACCGCCTTACTTTATGCAAATAAATCTAACGTACTGGCAAAAAAAATATCGTATAAAAAAGGTGAAGGAAACGCATTACTTATTTCCGGGTATGTATATGTATATACAGGCGATTATGAAAAAGCTTTGGATTGCGATTTAAAATGCATCAATTTATATGAAAAAATTATTGCTTCTAATAATGAATCAGAAATTGGTTGGGCCAAAAATGGTCTTGGAAGAACATTAACCAGCATAGGAGCTATTTATAAAGAGCAAGGTAATTATTCTAAAGCACTTGATTTTTATTTAAAAGGTTTAAAAATTGCTGAAGAAATAAAATTCTTACAACTAAAAGCAAATATCTTAGTCAACATAGGCGCTATTTATGATGATGAAAGAGACTATGCTAAGGCTTTAGAATACTATCGAAAAGCGCTAATAATGCTTGAGGAAGGTAAAGATAAACATCAAATAGCTTATTGTCTTGATAATATTGGTACAGTATATCAAAGTAAAGGCATGTGTATAAATGCTTTAGATTATTACCAAAAAGCGCTAAACATAGTGGAAGAAATTGGAGAAAATAATTCGGTGGGAAGAATATTGGGTAACATGGGAAATGTTTATTTTGATATGAAAGAGTACGAAAAATCGAGAAAGTTTGATTTAAAGTCCTTAAAAATAGCAGAAGAATTGGGTGATAAAAAAGGAGTAGCCATAAATTGTACTAACATTGGCAACTCATACTTAAGAGAGGGCAAGTATACCGAAGCAGCGAATTATTTATTACGAGCTCTTTCAATTGATACTATAATTGACATTTTGCTCTATGAAAAAGAAACCAGAAAGAGTTTGAGCGAGCTTTATGAAAAGACAGGCAATTTTGCTAAAGCACTTATGTATTATAAAACGTATACGGCTATTAATGATACGCTTTTTGCTGAAGAAAAACAGAAAGAACTGGTTAGGAAAGAAATGAACTATGAGTTTGAAAAAAAGAGCGCAGATATTAAAGCAGCTCAAGATAAAAAAGAAGTTATTGCAGAAGCCGACAAGAAAAAACAAAAAATACTAACAGGTGCTGTTGCCGGTATACTGCTTATTGTTCTTTTATTTTCT
>CAIXZI010000620.1 GCA_903923915.1 uncultured Bacteroidota bacterium | reverse complement strand
TACGCTTCGTCATTTTATGGAGAAAGTGGAGCCGCATACCTATTCGAAAATTGAACCCATCATGGAAGATGTATTTGGTTTGGCTAACGAGTATTGGGTTAGCTTCTACATCAACAAAACCATTTACGATAAAAAATTTGTCTTCTTACCCGAAAGCATTCAAGAAACTAATTTTATAACCATACCTTTTCTAAATAAAAAAGGTGTAATGATTAAATAATATGTCGCAACCGGAAATTAATAACGTTTTGTTTTTAGATATCGAAACTGTTCCGTTGGAATATAATTACCAACAACTAAGTGAACCATTTAAAAAACTATGGGATTTAAAATGGCAGTTTCATAAAGATGTTACGCCTGAGCAGCAATACGCAAAAGCGGGCATCTACGCTGAGTTTGCCAAAGTAGTTTGCATTTGCGTAGGTTATTTTAATGGAAAGGAATTTAGAATAAAGTCTTTTTATGGTGATGATGAAAAAATATTGCTGGAAGATTTTAAATCAACTTTAGAAAAACATTTTTCGGGGTATGCCTTGTGTGCACACAATGGAAAGGAATTTGATTTCCCGTTTATGTGCCGTAGAATGTTGGTTAACGGAATTTCTTTACCGGAAGCTTTACAAATTCAGGGTAAAAAGCCATGGGAAATTACACATTTAGACACCATGGAAATGTGGAAGTTTGGCGATTATAAAAGCTATACATCATTACAATTATTAGCAGCCATATTTAATATCCCAACACCAAAAGATGATATTGATGGTAGTCAGGTTGCTAAAGTTTATTATGAAGAAAAAAATTTAGAACGCATAAAAACATATTGCGCAAAAGATGTGGTAACCGTTGCTCGCTTACTGCAAAAAATGTGTGGCGAACAAGCCATGCGTGACGAACAAATTGTACTAACTAATTAATTTATGCAGAAACGTGTAGCTGTTATTGGTAGCGGAAGTTGGGCAACAGCTTTGGTAAAATTATTATCAAATAATTTGCAAGAGGTTAATTGGTTTATGCGCAGCGAAGACGATTGTAAGTATGTAAAACAAAACCTGCACAACCCTCGCTACTTAAGCTCTGTACAATTCAATGAGAATAAATTGAAACTTTTTTTTGATGTTGAAGCGTGTATTAAAGATGCCGACATTATTGTCTTAGCTGTTCCTTCAGCCTTTTGCCACGATACCATTAAAAATTTGCCAAAAAAATTACTTACCAATAAAATAATTTTCTCGGCTATTAAAGGCATCATCCCACAATACAATTTAATTGTGGGCGAATATTTAAACAAACAGTTTGATATTCCTTTAAACCAAATTGGAGTAATTGCCGGGCCTTGTCATGCTGAGGAAGTTGCGCTTGAAAAATTATCTTACCTAACACTTGCTTGTACGGATGTAAACAACGCAGAAACTCTAGCAATAATGCTACGCTGCCGCTATATGAAAGTTACTTGCATCGATGATATTTATGGCACAGAATATTCGGCTGTGCTTAAAAACGTGGTGGCTATTGCTGGCGGTGTTTGTCACGGTTTGGGTTATGGCGATAATTTTTTATCTGTGTTGGTTTCTAATGCTATTCAGGAAATCGAACGTTTTGTAAAAGCCGTTCACCCAATTGATAGAGATATAAAAGCATCTGCATACTTGGGTGATTTGTTGGTTACAGCTTATTCTCAATTTAGTCGAAACCGTATGTTTGGCACTATGTTGGGCAAAGGTTATTCGGTTAAAATGGCGCAGTTAGAAATGAACATGATTGCCGAAGGATATTTTGCCGTTAAGTGCGTACACGAAATAAATAAAACCTACAACGTTGATATGCCTATTACGCACGCGGTGTACAACATTTGTTACGAAAAGATTTCGCCTATGGTAGAAATGAAATTACTGGCCGATAAACTTTCATAATAAGGAGTAGCAAGGTACGAAGCAATCTAATTGTGGCGTTCCACCGATTACGGTGTCGGGCTTTTCGCGGCAATCTTTTATTGAATACAATAAAAGGATTTCTACTTCAATCCCTAACGCAAATACGTGTTGCTAATCAATGGTTGCGCTTAAACCTTTGTTTAAAAGAGTTTCGCACATAGGCTTTAAATCCGTAAAACTTCCTTTTTTAATCCCGCATTTGCCATTGTTATGTACAATGTGCGCGCATTGTTCGGCTTGCAATGGGTTGTGACTACAAACATCTACTAGGGCTTCAATTACAAAATCAAAACTATTTACATCATCGTTATGTAAAATCAAATCACGTAGTTGCTCAATCTTTTTTTTGGCAAGTGGCTTTTCAAGAACTTCGGTATCCATTTAAAATCTTTTAGCAAAGATAAAAAGTCTGCCTAATCTTTTCAATTAAAAAAGTTTAAAAAACTATATTTGCCCCATGCAAAATAAAAAAATATGGCACGGTAATCCAACCCTACAAGAGTTTGGGTGGATGAACACCGGTAACATTGGCGAAGTATTAGACATAAAATTTGAAGAGCTTGGTGATGATTATATAATTGCCACCATGCCGGTTGATAAGCGAACCATACAACCTTTTGGTATTTTACATGGCGGCGCATCGGTTGTATTAGCCGAAACATTGGGTAGTGTAGCTTCTTTACTTTGTGTAGATAGAGAAAATTTTATTGGCGCAGGTTTAGAAATAAATGCAAACCATGTAAGAGCCGTAAATAGTGGGCGTGTAAAAGGCATTTGCAGACCCTTACACATTGGTGGTAGAACCCACGTATGGGATATTAAAATTTATAACGACAAAGACGAATTGGTTTGCGTTAGCAGGTTTACTTGTGCAGTTGTTGCAAAAAATAAATTGCCGCTTAATAAGTAGTTTTAATCCTGTAAAAATAAAGCCTTTAATTCTTGTGCTTCGTGTGGTTTCATTTTGCCGGCTAAAATTAAAGCCAACTGCTTGCGACGCAAAGCCCCTTCAAAACGAGCTTTTTCTTCTTCTGTTTCAGGTATTAATTCAGGTACAGGTAATGGCGAGCCATTTTGATCAATAGCTACAAACGTATAAATAGCTTCGTTGCATTTGCGCCTTTTTCCGGTGACCATATCTTCAACAAACACATCTATAAAAACTTCCATACTGGAATTAAACGAGCGAGAAACTTTTGCCTCTAACGTTACCACGCTACCTAATTTTATGGGCTCTTTAAAAGAAACGTTGTTAACGGTTGCTGTTACCACCACGCGGTTTGAGTGACGTTGTGCAGCAATGGCTGCAGCGGTATCCATCCATTCTAATAATCGTCCGCCAAAAAAATTACCTAATGCATTTGTATCATTTGGTAAAATATGCTGGGTGCTTATGGTAAGCGATTCGGCTGCGCGTTTTGGGTGTAAGCTCATATTTTGTTTTTGCTTTTTAAATTAATGTAACAGGGTGTTCGCCTAAGGGCTCGGGTCATTTTTTTATAATTAAATCTTTCGGGTAACAAATAAAATACTTTT
>CAIXZI010000619.1 GCA_903923915.1 uncultured Bacteroidota bacterium | reverse complement strand
TAACCTTTCTTTTTTGGTTGATGGCTTAAAAAATAGCATCTTTGCCGCGCCTAATTTAATATTAAACGGATTGAATGAAATTTTGCTCTTCCATCATAAAAACTAAGTATTTCACAGCTGTATTTTTTACGCTGTTTTTTTCTTTTTTTACCCGGGCACAAACATCTACATCATCACCTTATTCTCGCTACGGTATAGGAAGAATGGAAAACAGTGGTTATGCGCCCGTAACAGCTATGGGCGGCAGTTATACAGCTTATCAAAACGATACACTAATACCTTTATTTATTAACCAAGGTAACCCTGCCTCCTACTCTACTAACCGCCTTACCACGTTTGAAATTGGTGGAAGATACAGTAACACCAACTTTATTAGTAATGATGGTACCGTAAAAAAAACCAACTCGGGTTTTAATTATGTATCATTAGCTGTGCCTATAAAACGCAATATGGGCTTGGCTTTTGGCTTATTACCTTTTTCTAATGTGGGATACAATTCTACATCATACAAAAGTGTAGATAGCGTTGGGCAAGTACAATATAATTATCAAGGAAAAGGTGGTGTAAACCAAGTATTTATGGGTTTTGCCATTCGCCCTTTTGATAAAAGTTGGAGAAAATTTAATAATTCGCCTAGATACAGAACATTACATGATAGCGGGTATATTATTAAAAATTATAAATCTTCAGACACTACATTATTACAAAAAACAATACGTAAACCCAATGCAAACGCCATTATCAGACGTAATCGTTTTTTTAGAAAAGCACTTTCGTCTCTATCATTAGGAACCAATGTTAATTTTTTATACGGCACTATTGATTATTATTCATACGCTTATTACCCTTACAATTATGGTACTGTTTTTAACACCAAACAATATACCGAAACAATTATACATGATGTTTACCTGCAAGGCGGTGCTCAAATGGCTTTTGATATAGATTCTATTGGTAAACACAATTTAAAAAATAATTTAAAAATAATTTTAGGCTATTCCATATCACTACCTAAAAAAGTTGCTGCAAATGCTTCGCAAGTGGGTTATACCTTTTCATCACAATCAAATGGTATAGAGCAACCTTTTGATACTTTTTATTATAAGCCATCAACAAAAGGGTATATCTATATTCCTCTTATGCACAGTGTTGGTCTTGGTTTTAAAAGTGGAGATAAACTTACCGTATTGTTAGATGGTGGTTTTCAACAATGGAGCAAATATTCTTTTTTTGGAGACAATCAAAAACTACGCGATTTATATCGTGGATCAATTGGCATTCAATACCTGCCAAGCAGAGCTGCCATTGGTAATTTAGCCTATTTAAAACGCATGAATTACCGTATTGGGGCGCGTTATAACACCGGTAATTTGGTGTTTAATAACAAATCTATTTCAGAGTATGCGTTTAGCGCCGGTATTGGTTTGCCTGCCGGTGGCGGAAGATTTAAGTTATTTACCATGCTAAACATTTCAGGCGAGTATGGTGTTTACGGCACTAAACAAAATCAACTCATTCAAGAAAAATATGTTCGCGTTGTAATTGGTTTAACCTTTAACGACCGATGGTTTATTAAAACTAAATACGATTAATGTATTTCGTAAAAAAAATAACGAAAGGTTTTTTATTTTTTTTTGTAGCGCTTCTTATTTTATCTTCTTGTCAAAACAATACAAAAGAAATTGATGAAGTAACACAAAAAGAAGCGGTTTTCCCTACAGAACATGGCAAAAAAGTTGAAATACTTTATACAGATTCCGGACTTGTGCGTATGAGACTTACAGCCCCCATCATGAATCATTTTACCTACAACGTTAAAGAACCTTATACCGAAATGCCTAAAGGACTTTATTTAGAATTTTTTGGCGATAGCAGTAAAGTAAAAACCACGCTTAAAGCCAATTACGGCATACGATACGAAGAGACAAAAAAAACAGAAGTAAAATATAAAGTACAAGTAGTTAATGCCAGTGGCGAAATTTTAAATACAGAACAATTATTTTGGGACGAAACTACGCGAAAAATTTACACCAAAGAGTTTGTAAAAATTACCACCAAAAGAGAAGTATTAACAGGTAAGGGCATGGAGGCAAATGAAGATTTTACCGATTGGGAAATTCATGATATAATAGGTCATCATAATGCAGAATAAGAATGAAAAATAATTTTAATTTTAGTGCATGGACATTTTAAAAGAGTTTACAGAGGCTATAAATAAAGCCCTTTCAACATTATATACAACAGCATATACCGGAGAAATTTCTTTTCAAAAAACCAGAAAAGAATTTGAAGGAGAAATTACTTTAGTTACGTTTCCGCTTATAAAAACATCAGGTAAAAGCCCTGAAATTACAGGGAATGAAATTGGAAATCACTTGCAACAAAACACACAGCTTATAAAAGGATTTAATGTTGTAAAAGGCTTTTTAAATTTTAGTGTAGCCAATAAAGTTTGGCTTACTTATTTTTCTGATATTCTTTCTAAAGACAAATATGCTATTGAAAACCCTGATTCTTCAGGCTCTTCTGTAATGATTGAATACCCGTCTCCCAATACAAATAAACCTTTACACTTGGGGCATTTGCGTAATATTTTTTTAGGAGCATCTTTATCTGAAATTTTAAAAGCACGCGGACATAAAGTTATTCATGCTTGTTTGTATAACGATAGAGGCACTAACATTTCTAAATC
Source organism: uncultured Bacteroidota bacterium (assembly GCA_903923915.1). Taxonomy (GTDB): domain Bacteria; phylum Bacteroidota; class Bacteroidia; order B-17B0; family Aurantibacillaceae; genus PALSA-968. The sequence goes on along the minus strand of CAIXZI010000619.1, from coordinate 594 downwards.
TATGTTGGCTTGGCAGCTTTATGGAAACGGTGCAACGCCTGAAAGTACAGGTAAAAAAGGAGATAAATTAGTCGGTGATTTTTATGTTGAATATTCTAATGCATACAAAAAAGAAATTACTGATTTAAAACAAAAAGGTTTAACAGAAGAAGAAGCTGAGAAACAATCAAATCTTGCAAAACAAGTAAATGATTTAACGGTTGCATGGGAAAATAATAATACCGAAGTGCGAAACCTTTGGAAAACCATGAATGGCTGGGTTTACAATGGCTTAGAAGCAACGTATAATTCACTCGGGATAAAAGCTGATAAAAATTATTATGAAAGTGATGTATATAATTTAGGCAAGCAAACTGTTTTAGAAGGTTTAGAAAAAGGCATTTTTTATCAAAAAGAAGATAGTTCTGTTTGGATTGATTTAACTGCTGATGGCTTAGATCATAAGCTGGTATTGCGTAGCAACGGCACAAGTGTTTATATTACACAAGATATTGCTACGGCAAACGAAAAAGAAAGAGATTTTAAAATTGATAAGTCTATTTATGTTGTTGGTATCGAACAAGATTACCATTTTAAAGTTTTGTTTTTAATCTT
>CAIXZI010000618.1 GCA_903923915.1 uncultured Bacteroidota bacterium | reverse complement strand
TTTCCATCCACAAAAATTTTACGCGACCCTGTTAATGGTTCTTTGCTGATTACATCTTGATTAGGTGCTTTGTCTTTTTTCATTTGTTGAATTTTAATTTATTTTTTTGCCACAGATTACACTGATTAACGCCGATTATTTTTTGCACATCTGTGAAAACCTGTGCAATCTGCGGCTAACCTCCTTGAGTTGCTTTTATAATGGTTATTTTATCGTTCTCATGTAGAATTTTAGTTTGCCATTCTGTCTTTGGTATTACAGCATTGTTTACCGCCACCGCAATTCCTTTTTGTGATTGAATGTCATTTTGCTCTAATGCCATCGTTAAATTGGCATCTGCATTAAGCACACAATTTTTATTGTTGATAAAAACAATCATCTCAATTTATTTATACTATAAAAACTTTAAGAGGAGAGAAAATACGGAAACGTAATTCTTTCACTTTTCCCTTCGCAGGCATTATCCTGTTCAGGTTCGAAGGGTATAATCTCAGTCGAGATAAGTTAAAAATTTTCAAGTTAAAAGTTAAAAGAAAAAATAGCCTTTTAAATTCTAAATTAAATCTTAAGTCTTATACCAACACCCCTAAAGTTTACTATAACAAATATAAAAATAAATTGCTTCACTAATTTTATTCTTTTTTAATAAGATAATTAAACACTTTTTTGTTAAAATATTTTTATATACATTGCATATACTTATTAAATAAAACATGAAAAAAATTCTACTTCTATTGGTTATTACTTTTTGTTTTAATGTAAATGCACAAATTATTAGCACGATGGCCGGCAAAGGAACGGCAGCATACAGTGGCGACGGAGGGCAGGCTATTAATGCTGAACTTTATATGGGGCAACCAGGCTCGGGTGGTGCTGCTGATCATTCGGGTATAGCCATCGACGCGGCAGGTAATATGTATATTGCTGATTACAAAATTATCGCATACGCAAAATAAATAAAGCCACAGGTATTATAACAACCATAGCAGGTAATGGAACGGCCAATTTTAGTGGAGACGGTGGCGCAGCAACTGCTGCTAGTATGTGGCTTCCATGTGGCGTTACGGTTGATGCGCTAGGCAATGTGTATATTGCTGATGCAGGTAACGAACGGATACGTAAAGTAACCGTAAGCACGGGTAAAATAAATACCATAGCCGGCAGCGGAAGCGTAGGATCTGGTGCCTTTAGTGGAGATGGAGGTGCAGCAACTGCTGCTAGACTGTATTATCCAACTGGTGTGGCTGTAGATGTTGCGGGCAATGTATATATTGCTGACAATCAAAATAACCGAATACGAATGGTAACAGCAAGTACAGGTATTATAACAACTATAGCTGGCAATGGTACAGCAGGTTTTAGTGGTGATGGAGGGCAAGCCACCGCTGCCGGTTTATATTCGCCATGCAGTGTAGTCTTTGATGCTACTGGCAATCTGTATGTAGTTGATCTAAGTAATGACCGCATAAGAAAGATAATTACAAGTACAGGCATTATAAGTACAGTTGTGGGCGGTGGAAGCTCAGGTATTAACGGAGCAGGAGGAGTAGTAGCTACGTCAGCTAATTTAATTACTCCAACGGGTTTAGCCTTTGATGCTGCTGGCAATATGTATATTTCTATTGCAACATACGTATGTAAGGTAACTGCAAGCACGGGTATTATAAATCCAGTAGTTGGTAATGGAGGCGCGTTTGGCTTTAGCGGAGATGGAGCCCCAGCTACTGGGGCGGGTTTAAATATTCCGGGCGATGTAGCAATTGATGCGAAGGGTAATTTATATATTGCCGATTATCATAATAATCGCATACGTGTAGTTTGTAATGCTCCCGATACGGTTAGCGGTTTAATAACCGATAATAACAACAACCCTGTAAATGCAGGTAAAGTTTATGTATATAGGCCAAACGCAACGCACAGTGGGCTTTTAGATACGGCTGGCTTTGCTAATATCCAAAGTAATGGTACATACACCTTTGCCAATTTGCCGTATGCTAATTACTTTATAGAAGCCATTGCAGCCCCAAGTTATAGCAATGCGGTAAGCACTTATTATAGCAATAAAGCAAATAACTATAGGTGGGATAGCGCTGTATTTGTAAATCATCGTGGTTGTGCAAATGCATATTATCCGGGTTATAACATTATTGTTATAGAACCCCCTGCATCAACAGGTAGCGGTGTTATAAGCGGTACTGTTAGCGCCGATGCCAGTTTTGGCCATCGTTTAGCGCAAGGTGGAAACAATAGTGTTATGGGTGCACCCTTAAAAGGCATTGATGTAAAATTAGGAAGGAATCCAGGAGGTGGTTGTGCAGCACGTACCACTACAAATGCCACAGGAGCTTACAGTTTTACTAATGTAGATACAGGTAGTTATTTTATTTTTGTAGATATACCAAATTTTGTAGATACCATTGCAAACATACATGTAACAGCGGCTAACCCTAGTATTAACAATATAAATTATTGTGTAGATTCTGCTAAGGTACACTTTTGTGGGGTGTTGGCCGCGGGTGTTAATCAGTTGGCAATAAATCAGAATCAGATAATAATTTATCCAAACCCCAACAATGGTTTATTTAATTTAACTATTAATCAATTAAATAATGCAACAACAAATACGATAGAAGTTTATGATATAACCGGTAAGTGTGTTCATAAACAAATTGCTACATCGGCTAATTGCCAAATAAACGCAGCCAATTTAGCAGAAGGCATTTACAGTATAAGTATAATAAGCAACGAGGGTGTTATAAATAAAAGGTTGGTTATTGTAAAATAATATACGAAACAAAAAACCCTTCGCTAGGAAGGGTTTCTTTTAGTATCTAATTTTATAAAACTTAACCTTTTAAAGCTTCTGCACCACCAACAATTTCTAATATTTCATTAGTAATAGCAGCCTGACGAGCTTTGTTATAACTGATTTTTAATGCGCGTAACATTTCTTTAGCATTATCGGTTGCTTTGTGCATAGCGGTCATACGAGCACCGTGTTCAGAAGCAACAGAATCTAATAAGGCTTTATAAAATTGTATTTTTAACGATTTAGGAATTAATTCGTTTACGATATATTCTTTGTTGGGTTCAAAAATATAATCAGCATTATTGCTTCCTTTTGCAGCTGTGGTTGCAGATGTATCAATAGGTAAAAAACGTTCAGCTACGGTAAGTTGTACAGCCGCATTTTTAAACTGATTGTAAACCAAATAAACTTTATCAAATTGATTATTGGCAAAAGCCTGCATAATTTTTTCGGCAACAGGTGCTACGTTATCAAAAGAAAGTTTATCAAATAATTCGTTTAAGTGATGTGGTAAATCTGTTCCATGAATGCGGTGATCTGTTCTTTTAAAAGCATCATCTGCTTTTTTACCAATGCATAAAACAGAAACTTTAGAAGAACCCTTATAATCGTTTTTAATTAAGCTCCAAGCCTTTTTAATTACGTTAGCATTAAACCCACCCGCTAAACCACGGTTAGAAGAGATAACAATTAAAAGCACATTATCTCCCTCGGTACTGCGTGCAAATTTATTTTCAGAAGTATCTAAGCTTGCACTTAGGTTTTGTAAAATAGAAGTAAGCTTATTTGCATACGGGCGCATTTGTGTTACAGCATCCTGTGCGCGTTTAAGTTTTGCAGCACTCACCATTTTCATGGCGCTTGTAATCTGCATGGTTGAACCAACCGATGTTATTCTATTTCGTACTTCTTTTAAGTTTGCCATGAATCTTTAATTCTAAGCTTTGAATTTTTTAGTTGCTTCTTTTGCTACTTCTTCTAATGTATTTGTAATCTCATCTGTGTACTGACCAGCTTTTAAGCCATCTAATACATTTTTGTGTTTACGCTCTAATACATCTAAAAAGTCTTTCTCAAATTCGCGTACTTTATTTACAGGCACTTCGCGTAATAAGTTACGAGTACCGCAGTAAATAATAGCAATTTGTTGCTCAACACGAAGTGGAGAGAATGCATTTTGTTTTAAAATTTCTACGTTACGAGCACCTTTATCAAGTACAGATTTTGTAGCAGCATCTAAATCAGATCCAAATTTTGCAAATGCTTCAAGCTCACGATACTGTGCTTGGTCAAGCTTTAAAGTACCCGCTACTTTTTTCATTGATTTAATTTGAGCATTACCACCCACACGCGATACAGAGATACCTACGTTAATTGCGGGACGAACACCTGAGTTAAATAAGTTACCCTCTAAGAAAATCTGTCCGTCAGTAATCGAAATTACGTTTGTCGGAATGTAGGCAGATACGTCACCCGCTTGTGTTTCAATAATAGGAAGTGCTGTTAATGAACCACCACCTTTTACAATTCCTTTAATTGATTCAGGTAAATCGTTCATGCTTTTAGCGATATCATCAGATGCGTTGATTTTAGCTGCACGCTCTAACAATCTGCTATGCAAATAAAACACGTCACCAGGATATGCTTCACGCCCTGGAGGACGACGTAATAATAATGACACCTCGCGGTAAGCAACTGCTTGCTTAGATAAATCATCATAAATAATTAATGCCGGACGACCGGTATCGCGAAAAAACTCTCCGATAGCAGCACCTGCAAATGGAGCGTAGAACTGAATAGCAGCAGGCTCAGAAGCAGATGCAGCAACAATAACTGTGTAAGCCATTGCACCGTTTTCTTCTAAAGTACGTTGTACGTTTGCTACTGTACTTCCTTTTTGTCCTATTGCAACGTATATACAAAATACAGGTTTACCTGCTTCGTAAAATTCTTTTTGGTTGATGATAGTATCTATCGCAACGGTAGATTTACCTGTTTGACGATCGCCAATGATAAGCTCACGCTGACCACGACCAATAGGAATCATCGCATCAATCGCTTTGATACCAGTTTGTAAAGGCTCAGCAACCGGCTGACGATAAATAACACCTGGAGCTTTACGTTCAAGTGGCATTTCGTAAGTTGTTCCAGTGATTGGACCTTTACCATCAATGGGTTCTCCTAAAGTATTAACTACACGACCTAACATGCCTTCGCCTACTTTTAATGAAGCAATGCGTCCGGTGCGTTTGCACGAAGAACCTTCGCTAATACCAACACTTGGACCTAATAATACGGCACCAATATTGTCTTCTTCTAAGTTAAGAACGATGGCTTGTAAGCCCGTTTCAAATTCTATAAGCTCACCGCTTTGCACTTTAGACAAGCCGTAAATACGAGCAATACCATCACCAACTTGTAGTACGGTACCAACTTCTTCTAATTCAGCTTCTGATTTAAAGCCTGCTAATTGCTGACGTAAAATTGCAGATACTTCTGCGGGTTTAATTTCTGCCATTTGTATTATTTAATTATTAAAAGTATTTCCTGTAAATGTTTTTCTTAAATCGTTTAATTTTCTTGAAACGCTTGCATCCACCTGCTTATCGCCAATGGTAAGTACAAAACCTCCAATTAAATTTTTATCTACTTTTTCTACTAACTCAACTTCACCTTTAGTAGTTTGTTTTACTAACTCTAAAACTTTTGCCTTTACCGTGCTATCAATGCCTACGGCAGATGTGATAACAGCGGTTAAAATATTTTTATACTGCTTGTATTGCGCAACAAATTCTGCAGCAATATTTTTCATGTATAATTCTCTGCGTTTTTGAGTAAGTATGGTTAAAAAACCAGCCGTAATATCGCTTACTTTACCTGCAAAAACTTCTTTTACAACGGCTACCTTTTTATCGGTTTTAATAATAGGACTATTTAAGAAGTTGGTAAATTCTCTATTTTGTTCGCAAACGCTCTCTACCAATTGCATATCAGCATAAACTTTTTCAAGCTGCCCTTTTTCATTGGCAAGCTGTAAAAGCGATTTGGCGTATCTGGTGGCTACTAGCATGTTAGTTTAAGGTAACTTCTTTTACAAGATTGCTGGTTAATGTTTTTTGTTTTTCTTCAGATGATAATTGCTCTTTTAAAATTTTCTCAGCAATATCAATTGATAAAGTAGCTACTTGCGCTTTTAACTCGGTAATAGCAGCCAATTTTTCTGTTTGAATAGCTTCACGAGCCTGAGCAACCATACGATCTGCTTCAACTTTTGCTTTTGCTTTTGCCTCGTTAATAATAGCATCTTTAGTATCACGCGCATCTTTTAGAATAATATCTTTTTCTGCACGAGCTTCTGCTAATATTTTTTCGTTAGAAGATTTCAATTCACGCATAGTTTCTAGTGCGTCATCAGCCGATTTAAGGGCTTTTTCAATACCTTCTTCTCTTTCTTTAATCATGTCAAGAATAGGTTTCCAGGCATATTTTTTAAGTATTAAAAAGATAATAGCAAAGGTTACTATCATCCAAAATACTAGGCCTATTGCGGGTTTTATTAATTCCATTTTATTCTTTGTTTATAATTCTTTTTTGTTTCCTAAGTTTTTAAAAAATGCGCCAACCAACCGTTGGCGCAAGATTTTTGTTACTTGAACACTACTAATAGTGCAACAACCATAGCGAAGAAAGCAGCACCCTCTACAAGAGCGGCTGTTAAAATCATGTTACTACGGATGTCGTTTACAGCTTCAGGCTGACGTGCTACTGATTCTAAAGCAGAACCACCAATACGACCAATACCTACACCTGCACCTAATGCAGCGATACCTGCACCCACAGCGGCAATACCGTGTGCTTGTACAGCTTCTAATAATACAGTTGACATCATGTTACTTTTTTTTATTTAGGTTAAACAAAACCTGTTTTACGAAACAGGCAAAAACTTTTAAATTTCTTATACTAAATCTATTTGAGCTTCCGGTTGAGCGTGGTCATGTGCATGATGTTCGTCGTGCGCATGGTGTCCTTCTTCAATAGCTGCTCCAAAATACATAGCCGATAAAAGCGTAAATACATAAGCTTGTAAAAACGCTACCAATAATTCCATAAAGCCCATAAATACAGTAAATGCAACGGAAAGAACAGCTACACCTAAACCTGCACCAGTGCTCATCTCTCCAAAAATAAATATCAAACTAAAAAATGCTAGGGCTATAATATGTCCTGCCGTGATGTTAGCAAACAAACGTATCATTAATACAAATGGACGTAAAACAACACCTAAAAGTTCAATCGGTGTTAATATAATAAGCACCCATGCCGGTACACCAGGCATAGCAAAAATGTGTCTCCAATAATGTGCGTTGCTATTTGCAAAAATGATGATCAATGTAAAGCAAGCTAAAACGGCACAAATAGCAATGTTACCGGTTAAGTTAGCTCCACCCGGAAATATCGGAATTAAACCCATTAAATTGTTAACGAAGATGAAAAAGAACACCGTTAATAAATAAGGCATGAATTTTTCGTATTTCGGTCCGATAGAAGTTTTAGCCACATCATCACGTACAAAAATAATAAGTGGCTCAATAAAAGATTGTAAACCTTTAGGTGCCATACCCACACGGTTTTTATATGATTTGGCAACACTTAAAAATATCCATAATAATAAGAACGCACTTACTAATAAAGACATTACGTTTTTAGTGATGGATAAATCGGTTAATTTTTCGGTAGCTTCTTCATTAACAACTCCATTTTCAACCACTTTAATATGATTTTCTTCTAAACGGTAGGTATTTTTAGCTACTACATCTTCTGCGCCATGATGAAACCCAGATGACATAAAAATATCTAAACCTTTATCAGAATATAAAATTACAGGTAATGGAATAGCTACTGCATTGTGCCCTTCGCCCCACATGTGCCAGCCGTAACTATCGCCAATGTGTTCGGTAATTAATTTACCGGCATCAAATTTGCCGCTTTCGGTATGTGCTTCTGCTTTTTTAGTAGTATCTTCAGTAGGTTCGTAGGCAAAAGATTTAAAAACCGATAAAGAAAATATAGCTATAAATAGGGCTATTACTCGTGTTTTTTTGCTTAAAAGACTTGTTATATAAGACATTGACAAATTAACGGTTTTTAACGGTTTTTTAATTCGGGTGCAAATTTAGCTATAAATTGCTATTAAAGAAATTTCGCCGTGAATTTTTTCTACTTTTATGCCATGTTTTGGCGTTTATTATTAACAATAACGATTTTTTGTGGATTAAATTTATCCGCGCAAGAAGAAAATCATGGTTTAGTAAAGTGGCTTACTTTTAAAGAAGCGCAAGAAGTTTTAAAAAAACAGCAAAAACCTTTACTGATTGATATTTATACTGATTGGTGCGGTTGGTGCAAACATATGGTAAAAACCACTTATTCCGATCCAAACATTGCGGGATATATTAACGCGTATTTTTATCCGGTGCAGTTTAATGCAGAAACCCATGATACTATTGAGTATAACGGCGAGAAATATGTAAACAGAAGCAAAGAAAAAAAATCGCCGCACGATTTGGCGATAAAATTTTTAGGACAAAGTTTAAGTTATCCATCCACCATTTTTGTAGCCAATAATTTTCAATTCAACTTATTATCGCAAGGATTTTTAGAAACAAAAAAAATTGAACCACTTTTGGTTTTTACTGTTGAAAATGCCTTTAAAACAGCGTCCTTCGACGATTTTAATAAAAATTTTGAACATACTTTTAATGATACTAATTTCGTAAAAAAACAACCTAAAACGTATACATTTAAAGAAGCTTTAGAGCTTCAGAAAAAACACCCTAAAAAAATATTAGTTGATATTTATACTGATTTTTGTAATACTTGTCGAGTAATGAATGCCACCACATTTACAGATACAGCGCTGGTTTCATACCTTAATAAAAAATACTATTTAGTTAAATTTAATGCGCAACAAGAAAAAGACGAAATAGAATTTAAAGGTGTAAAATATGCCAATAATGACGTTGGAGGATTTCCATTTCATGCATTATCGTTAGAATTAACGCGCAAAAATTTTGTAATTCCAAGCATGGTTATTTTAGATGAAAAGCTGGAAATACTCGATGTAGTAAGCTTTTATCAAACACCCGAGTGGACAAACAAAATAGCGCATTACTTTGGCAGTGACGATTATAAAAAAATGAAGTGGGATGAATTTCTTAAAAAACCAAACCCAACTTCGAGTAAATAATTGTTGATGGTTTTTGAATTTCTTTATAAAAAAGTTGTTGCATTTTTTCTTTTTCTATTGATAATTAACAACTGTTTTTCTCAAACAGAAACTCCAGTAGATTCTCTTACGAAAAAACAAAAAACAATACGTAATAGTATCTTGTTAGGTACAACCGGAGCATATACTGCGGTCTCTCTCATTGGACTTAATCAAATTTGGTATAAGCAATATGCATCTTCAAAATTTCATTTTTTTAATGATAATAAAGAGTGGTGCCAAATGGATAAATTAGGTCATACATTTACTACTTACAACACAGCCCGAGAAATTTATCGTGCCATGCTTTGGGCAGGTTACACCCGCAAACAAAGTATTTTTATTGGCGAGGCTTATGGCGCTGCATATATGACTGTCATAGAGATCATGGATGGCTTTAGCAGTGGTTGGGGCTTTAGTTGGGGCGATGAAGTGGCCAATGTTTCTGGAAGTACGTTGTTTACTTTACAACAATATTTTTGGAATGAACAACGCTTACATTTTAAATTTTCTTTTCATCAAGATTATTACTCAGGTATAAGGCCAAACGAATTGGGAACTTCCTTTGGCTCGCAGATAATAAAAAACTACAACGGACAAACGTATTGGTTGTCGGTTAGTCCGGCTTCGTTTTTCAAAAAAGAAACCAAATTTCCTAAATGGATAGCCTTTGCTTTTGGGTACGGTGCTGATGGTATGGTTAGTGGACAAAGCAATGTTATTGTATATCCGGATGGAACAACGGGCACTAATTCTGTTGCAAATCAAAGTATTGTTATTGGTGCAAATGGTAGCCGGACTTACTACTCAAGGTATCGTCAATTTTATTTTTCGTTGGATATAGATTTTACCAAAATTAAAACTAAGTCTAAATTTTTACAAAGTGTTTTTAGTGTGGTTAATGGGTTTAAACTGCCGTTTCCAGCTGTTGAGTTTGATAAAAAAGGGGTAAA
>CAIXZI010000617.1 GCA_903923915.1 uncultured Bacteroidota bacterium | reverse complement strand
TTGTTGCACCCAGGTTTATAAAAGATAGCAGTCAGTTATACAATGTAGATAATGAGTTTAACGGCGTTATTGTAGAGGGTAAATTCTCCGGCGAGCAATTTTTGCAGGGTAGGGGAGCGGGTAGTTATCCAACCGGAGCGGCTGTGTTGTCAGATATTTCAGCGCTTTCACATGGGTATAAATACGAGTATAAAAAACACGTGCAAAAGCATGCCACTGATTTTACTAGTGATGTATTTTTAAATGTTTATTTTAGGTATAATTCGGCCAACGATTTAACTAAAATAAAATTTACTGAAATTAAAGAACAATATACAAGCGATACGTATCATTACGTAGTCGGTAAAGTAAACCTTAAAAATATAATTGATAACCGATCATATATTTTGCAACACAATTTATTTGTAGCCTTGGTGGATGATGTTATTAATTAGAGCAAAAAAATAAAATTATTTTTTTGTCATTGCTAATAAATTTAGTACATTGCACTAAATTTATTAGCAATGAGTATAATAGCCACCAACTTTAAAATTTTACGTAAAATAAAAAACGTATCGCAAGAGGTAGCTGCAGATGAGCTGCAAATTCCTCGTTCACGCTTTGCTTCTTATGAAGAGGGCAGGGCAGAGCCACCGTATGTAATGCTGGTAAAAATTGCCAATTATTATCAGGTATCTATAGATGCCTTATTGCGCGGAGATTTTTCTAAAACAGATCCGGATAATTTATTAAAGATTGGTAAAAACCGTTTTTTGTTTCCAATTTTAGTTGATAGAAAAGGAAACGATTATATAGAAGTAGTTCCTCTAAGAGCTTCGGCAGGATATTTAAACGGCTATGCTGATCCTGAATTTATCGAAAACCTACCTGTAATGACTTTGCCTTTTTCTGTTTCGGGGAAGCATCGTTCTTTTCCAATAAAAGGAGATTCTATGCCGCCTGCTAATTCGGGCGATTTTGTGGTAGGCAAGTTTGTAGAAAATTTAACCGACATTAAAGATGGTAAAACATATGTGTTGCTTACTAAAGACGAAGGTATTGTTTATAAACGCGTCTATTCAAAAGTATTTAGAGGTGCGGGTGCTTTAGAATTGCATTCTGATAATCCACAATACCAACCTTATAAAGTAAAACCTAAAGATATTTTAGAAGTTTGGGAGTATGTTTGTCTTTTAAGAACTAAAGATGTTAAGCCAGACGAAATTAACGTAGATAGTATGATTGGCTTTTTAAGACAAATGAAAGTGGAAGTAAAAAAAGAAACAAACGACTAAACCAAAATAAGTATTGCGCCAAGTACGGGGATTTACATAAAGAAGTAAGCCACAGATTACTCCGATTTCTCAGATGTTTTTGAAACTTAATTTTTTAGCTAACATATAAAAATTGTATAACTGTTTTAAATTGTAATACAATATCTGTGCTAATCCGTGAAATCTGCGGCTATTTAAACCAAAATAAGTTTAGCGCGTAATGCAAATACTTTGGTATTTATTTCGGCAAGTATTTCATCGCTCATGGTAGTGTTTTCAGCTATCTTTTCGTAAGAGGTTTTTAGATCTTTTAATCCTTCTAAAACAAAAGTAGCATCACCGGTAACATGTCCGTTTTCAAGCAAAACAATTAAATCATCTAACGATTTTTTTTGCTGACTCATTTTTTGAATCAATCTTTTTGTTTTTGCTTTTTCGGCTACTTTGCCCGATAGGTATAAACCTTCAATCCATCCGCCGGCAACCATTAACGATGATGTACCCGGACGCTGATTTTCTCTTAAAAACTCATCAGCCTTAGTAAATGATTTTGATACAATAGATAAAAGAGAATCTTTGTTTTCTTTATTATCCTGTAAGCGCTCAGCAGTTTTTTCGTCAAATGCACCCGTAATGCCTAAGCTACGGCACAAAGAGTTTACACACTTTAAGTACAGCATACTTTCTTGCGATTGCTCATATACATTAGTGTAAACCATATCGGCGCCATATAAACCCAAGTTTATAGCTTTAAAATTATCAGAACTGTATTTGTTTAAATTTTCAGGAACATTTAATAAAGAGGCATCATAATCTAAACCTGTTTGAGAAATTAAATCAGATAATTCATCAGGTCCCGGTATAGAAATAAATACGTTTTGAGCCGTTATTTTTTGTTTCTCAATGGCCTGCGTTGTTTCGTTAGATTCGGCCAATGTTTCATCTTCATTGTTTTTGTTTGATGAGCATGCAAAAAGCAGCACACTTAAAACAGCTATTGTAAAAACATTTTTAAACTTCATACCCCACAAATATAATAAGAAAGAGATACGTTTTTATTATTTTTAGACGAAAGATTTTGATAAAAAAACACTTAATTTGCATCAATTAAAATACATAACTATGTCGCATAATTTATTAGAAGGTAAAAGAGGTATTATTACCGGAGCTTTAGATGAAAACTCATTAGCTTGGAAAACAGCTGTAAAAGCGCACCAACAAGGGGCTAAATTTGTATTAACAAATGCACCTATTGCCATGCGTATGGGCGAAATTAAAAAGCTAGCTGAGCAAACCGGTAGCGAAATCATTCCGGCAGATGCTACCAATATGGATGAGTTAACCAATTTGTTTGCCAAGTCGCAAGAGGTATTGGGTGGTAAAATAGATTTTGTGTTGCACGCCATTGGCATGAGTACCAACATACGTAAAAACATAGGTTACCCAGAATTGAATTACGATTTTTATAATAAAACTTTAGATGTATCAGCTCTTTCTTTACACCGTATGTTAAGCGTTGCTTATAAAATGGATGCTATGAGCGAGTGGGGTAGTGTAGTGGCTTTATCATACATTGCGGCACAACGTACCTTTTCTTTTTATACCGATATGGCAGATGCAAAAGCCTTATTAGAATCTATTGTGCGTAGTTATGGTTACCATTATGGTAAATACCGGAAAGTGCGTGTAAACAGCATATCTCAATCGCCAACTAAAACAACAGCAGGCGGTGGCATTAAAGGCTTTGGCGATTTTTATGAATTTGCTCAATTAAACTCTCCGTTAGGAAATGCCAGTGCAGATGCTTGCGCAGATTATTGTGTTTCTTTGTTTAGTGATTATACTAAAATGGTAACCATGCAAAACCTGTTTCACGATGGCGGTTACTCATTTACCGGCATTAGCGATGATTTAATGAACGCTTTTGCTAAAGAGTAATAGTTCTCAAATTTTATTAGATATTTTACATGTTGTGCTGCACCTACTCGCTCAAAACCTTTGGGCT
>CAIXZI010000616.1 GCA_903923915.1 uncultured Bacteroidota bacterium | reverse complement strand
TAACTTGTTTATATAAAGGGTTTTTCTACGCAAAACCCTTTAAAAACAACCAAAAATAGTTGGCTTTGCCCGGTTTTGTTTTTTACTACCTCTGTTTTATTTCTTGTTTTTTAATTCTTTATAAAGTTTGCAAAACAAATATAGCTAAAAATGGTAACCGTTTAATATAAAACACTACCGTATTTTTGTTAAAACCGACCGTTTAAAAAGAAAGTACCACCGTTTAAAAAGTCGCCACTTTTTTAGTGTTTGCTTATTGTAACTTAGGATAAGCAAACAATAAAGCCAACAAAATGTACCCTTTTGCAGCCATAGCAAAAAATTCTGTAGCCAACGTATTCGGATTTGTAGCATTCGTATTCGCTAACAAAGCAATCGTATTTACGGACGTAATAGAAGTCAACACGGACGCAAGGTTAGCTAATCCGAGCAATGCGCTCGTACACCGTGGCGACTTGCAGGTTAACACGTTTCTTACAGAGGTAAGCACGATAGGAAGGCTGGTCAAGCCGGGCATTACGCAGGTGGAGACACCTGCTTTGGAATTTGATAAAAAGTAAACGAAATTTAATTATAAAACTTAGAAATAATGGACAAATCATTCATTCCTCGCTCAATTGCAGACTTTGATGTCTTCATAGCGAAAACAAACGCGTACCTAATATTGGGTTCGCCAACTAATGCAACTCGTTTTAACTGGACCGCCTCAAATTTAACTGCATGGCAAGCTTTTAAAACCCAATGGTTGCCTTTGCATATACAATATGCCGATAAAAAAGGGCAGCGCACTACTGTTATAACCGAGCAATTATATATTATAATTGCCAATGCAGTTGCTTATGCTAAAACCAATAAGCTATTAGAGTTGATTAAAGCAACTTTAACCTTATCGGCTATGGATTGCGAAACCTTTAATATATCGGTAAGCAATGCCGTGCCAAGCACAGGTGGTAATAACAACAGCAGTATACCAAGCATGGCTACTGCAAAAATTATAACTCCAGTATCTGATTTAGTTTACCCTAAACTAAAACCCGAAGGTGGTGGTGTGGTAAAGTGCAAATGCTTCCCTTTAGTGGGGCAAAGCGGACGCGCACATAAACTGGCAGGCTTTGATTTGGTAGAATACAGCTGGGCTGTATTTGCCGCAGGCACTACCAACTTACCTACTGATGCTAATGATGCGCGCTTAGTTATGGCACATATATCACACGCCAGTTTTTTATTAGCCACAGGTACTAACAATGCTAATAAAATATTGGTGGTGTTTTTTAGATGGGCAAAAAGTAAACACCCTGAGTTAGATGGCCCTTGGAACGGGCCGTTTAGCACACCGGTGTTATAATAAAACAAGAAAGCCGCTTCAGAAACGAAGCGGCTTTTTTATACCTTACCATTACAGTAAAACATTAATCAACTAAATGCCTATGCCAAAAACACAAGGCACTTTATGTATAGGTGGCGCTTTCTCTGAAATTTTCCATTCGGCAACTGTTTTGGTTTTAATAAACTCTGCATCTGAGTTTATATTAGCTGCTAAACAAATTTTAGTATTTGCAGCCAATGTGCTAAGCAACTCTTCCAATAAATTAACGTTACGATAAGGTGTTTCAATAATCCATTGAGATTGTTGTGCAGCCAATCTTTCTAAGTTTCTCATTTTTTGGGTACGCTGTATTTTTTCTTTAGGCAGGTAGCCGTTAAATGCAAAATTTTGTCCGTTTAAACCAGACGACATAATAGCCATAATAATAGAAGAAGGGCCTGTTAACGGCACCACTTTTACATTATTAACGTGTGCCAGCTTAACAATAGCAGCACCGGGGTCTGCCACACCCGGGCAGCCGGTTTCGCTCATTAAAATTATTTTTTTGTGCTTTTGTAAAGTTTTAAAAACTTCAGCAGTTTCTGTTTCAGAAGTGTGTTCGTTTAGCTCTAAAAAAATCTTTTCATCAATATTAAAGTTTCTATCAAGCGCTTTTAAATACCTGCGCGCCGTTTTTAATTCTTCTACAATAAAACAATCGCAACTGTTTATAATAGATATGTTGTATGGCGCCGTCATGGCCAAAATATGTTCGTTGCAAAGGGGTGTTGGCAATAAATAAAGTGTTGAGCTCATGTTTTATATTTTAGAAACTATTTTATCGGGGTTAATTTTTAATTCTTTATCGTCTGTCATTTGATTGATGCAATCAACCACATCTTCTTTTCCGTATCTATAAAGCAAACTTACCAACTCATTCAATTCATAATTTTTATGATCGAGTAGTTTTAACAGCTGCTCTTTTATCTGTACAAATATGGTTGATTTATTTTGTTTATTTTTATTTAAACACACATCGCAGGTGCCGCAATCTTCAAAATTAGTTTCGTTAAAGTATTGTAGTATTTGTCGGTTACGGCAGGTATGCGTATTGCCTACAAAATCTATAACCGCCTGTATGCGTTGCTCGGCCTGCTTTTTAAGCGTATCGTAATTTTCTTTAGAAATGGTTAAAAAATTACCGTCTATACGGCTTTGCAAAAAAATTAGTTTAGGCAAGACCGTTTGTGCAATGTAATCTACTATTTGTAGTTTATGCAGCATCTCCAAGGTTTTCTTTACATAAGCAATATCAGATTTGATGGCTTTGGCAATTTTAAATTCGTTTATAACAATGTATTCTTCAAACAAGCCTGCATAATTACGCAGCAATGTTTTAATGAAATTATCCAACGGAGGGTTTTGTACTTGAAAATTATACAACTCGGTTTTGCCTACCGTAAAATGTACTCGGGCAGGCTGATACAGCGTATCCGTATAAGAAAAATAATTTTCTTTTTCTAAAAACCTCACTGAATTATAAACTACAACAGGATGCAGTTTAAAACGCGCACTTATTTCATCCAGACTAAAATTTACGCTTAAACCTTGTCCGGCACCAACGGCAATTTGATAAAAATTACAAATAGCAGCATAGGTTTGTTTAATTTGCTCTATACTTGGAAACGCCTGCTCTAACTGGTCTTGCAGGTTTACAATATCTGATTGATGATACAGGGTTAGTGCATAGGCTATGTTACCATCTCTGCCACCACGGCCAGCTTCTTGAAACCAGGCTTCTAAACTATCCGGTAAATCTAAATGAGCTACAAAACGCACATCGGGCTTATCTATGCCCATGCCAAATGCGTTGGTGCTAACAATAATTCGTTTACGGTTATGTATCCAATCGCTTTGTTTTTTGGCGCGCTCGGTTGCTTCTAAACCTGCATGATAAAAATCAGCACTAATTTTATGTTGATTTAAGAAATCAGAAATCTCTTTAGTTTTACGTCGGTTGCGCACATACACAATACCAACCCCCTTTGTTTTAATGCATAAGTTTAAAAGCGTTTGCATTTTATTTTCATCTTGCTTGATGTGGTAATGCAAATTTTTCCGTGCAAACGAAGTCTTAAATATTTGAGGGTTTTTAAATTCTAACTGCTTGCAAATATCATCGGCTGTTTTTTGCGTAGCCGTTGCAGTAACTGCCAACAAAGGCACTTCGGGCTTTAGCTCTCTTATTTTTTTAATAGAAAGATAAGCAGGCCTAAAATCATAACCCCATTGCGAAATGCAATGCGCTTCATCAACTGCAATTAAATTAATTTTTAACGAGGGTAATTTTCGTAAAAATAATTGGGTTTGTATTCTTTCAGGCGATATGTATAAAAACTTATAACTGTTGTGTATCGCATTATTAAAGGTTGTTTCAATCTCCCTAAAATTCATGGCAGATGTTATAGCAATGGCTTTAATACCTTTCTTTTGTAGCTGTTCAACCTGGTCTTGCATTAAGGCAATTAGCGGAGAAACCACAATGCACATACCTTCCATAGCTAAGGCAGGTATTTGGTAACAAACAGATTTTCCGCCGCCGGTGGGTAATAAAGCAAGCGTATCTTTTCCGGCTAAAACAGATTTAATAATGTCTGCCTGCATGGGGCGAAACTCATTATGCCCCCAGTATTTTTTAAGTATTTCAACAGATTCCACTTTAGCTAATCATTTTATTTAGGGCAATCGCAAAGTCTTCGACAGGCTCAGACTGACATCGCGCGCTGTCATATTGAGCTTGTCGAAATACGTGAGATGGTAATAAATTAATCATAAAGTATTTTATTTAGAAAACTCTCACAGAGTTTTTATTTTCGTCGAGAGAATTTTTTACCCATGCCGTAATAAAATCCAAATCCAAAATTAATAATACCGGTTGGACTGTTTGTTTTTAAACCCGTTATACTTGTAACATCCTGAAAAGCAATATTAGCAGGACTAAACGCAGTTGGCATGTAATTATACGATACAAAAATGCCTATAGAAAAATTATCTTCTATTGCAAAGTTTAAGCTATACTCTGGCTCCACTAATACAGATGTAAACGTTTTATCTAGTATAGGCGAGTTTACATTTACAACATTGGTAAAAAAGGAAGAATTATACCCTATGTTACAAGCAAAGGTTGAAAAAACATTTTCGGTATGGTATTTATTATAGCCTACTTTTACATACCCGGTGTACATCTGCATTTTAGTATTTAAGGTAAGGTTAGTTTTAGGGTTAGGCACATTACCATCTATACCCAGTAATCCGTCTTTAAATCCAAAACCCGCAAAAAAATTAGTGGCTAATCGCAGGTTAAAAGAAAGATTCGCTTCATAAATGCCTCTAAACTTGGTTCGCAACACGGCGTTAGATACGGGTGCCGGCAAGGTAGTAGCAAATCGTATAGAAAACAAAGATTCTTTAAAATCGGTATGTACTCTGCGTCTTTCTAATGCTACATCATACTCATCAATGTCATCCTGAGCTTTGCCAGAAAAAACTATGGTTACAAAAAGTAATGTGTAAAAAAAGTGCCTCATATTTTTACTAAGATAGCACTAATATTTTTTTTGAAGAAATTACCTATCTGAAAATGCACCGCCACGTTTGCGATTTTTGCTACGCTCTTTGCGCTGCCTACCTTGAAATTTCTCATTTCCCGATTTTTTGGGCGAAACAATTCTTTTAAATAAGCCACCTTGCTCACGGTGTTGAGTTTTCCCTGGTTTTGTCTTTCTTAAAGAAGCATTTCTAGATTCGCTACCTCCTTTACCACGAAATAACTTACGAAAAAAACCACCACCACCTCTGGCACTATTGCTGGCAAAGGCATCAGCATTACCTGCACTTTTATGCCTTTTAAATAAGCCACCGCGTTTAGAAACCGCGTTAGATGTTTGGTTGCCGCTTTCTTTTTTGCGACCGCCCTTGCTGTTTTCGTGAAAATTGCTTTGGGAAAAGGCTGCAAGGGGCATCAATAGAAAAAATCCTACTGCAAATAAAACAACTGTTAAAACCCTCCTCATATTGTTTTACAATAATAAAAACATTTATCCTTAATTACAAGGCTTGTTCTGCTAAATTATTTTTAATTTTAAACAATTCATTAAACATTTAGTGATTTATAGAATTGTAGATTTGTAGAATTACAGTTTAATCAATAATTTAAATAACTCAATAAATCGAAATTCAACAGATCAACAACTGAAAAATGGCCAAGTTATATATAGTACCTACACCCATTGGAAACCTCGAAGATATTACGCTTCGTGCCATTCGTATTTTAAAAGAATGCGATTTAATTTTAGCAGAAGATACCCGCAATAGCATTCATTTGTTAAAACATTTGCAGATTGAAAAGCCGCTAAAATCATATCATCAACATAACGAGCATAAAATTTTACAAGAAATAATTGAGCTTATTCAACAAGGTAAAAATATAGCATTAGTAAGCGATGCAGGCACACCAGCCATTAGCGATCCCGGTTTTTTATTGGTGCGCGAATGTATTGCTGCCGGCATTGATGTAGAAACTTTACCCGGTCCAACAGCCTTTGTACCCGCACTTGTAAACAGTGGTTTCCCTTGCGACAACTTTGTTTTTATTGGCTTTCTTCCGGTAAAAAAAGGGCGGTCAACTAAACTAAAATCGTTACTAGAAGAAACTAAAACCATTATTTTGTATGAATCGCCATACCGTTTGGTTAAAGCTTTAGAAGAGTTAAAAGCCACTTTGGGCGATGAACGCAGAGCCTCTGTATCGCGCGAATTATCTAAGTTTTTTGAAGAAACAAAGCGCGGAACGCTGCAGGAATTAATTACCTATTTTTCATTAAAAACCGTAAAAGGAGAAATTGTTATTGTAGTTGAAGGATTAAATCGTAAGCAAAAGCATGAATCAGAAACAACAGAAGCATAACGTAGGCGCGCCTCCCGGAGAGCTTTACTACATAGGTAAAGAGCGCAGTGATAAGGTAAAAATCACTTTAATTCAGTACAACGAAAATGATTTTTTTGAAAACAATTTTTACGATTTATCCGAATGCTTGGCTGCCATAAAACCTCATTTAATTAAATGGATAAATGTAGAAGGCATTCATAAATTAGAACTAATTGAAAAACTTGGGAAACATTACAACATACATCCGCTAACACTGGAAGACATTGTACATACCGAATCTCGCCCAAAATTTGAAGATTACGACCATTACGTAATTAGCATTATGAAAATGTTGTACCATGATGATGCGGTACATAGCGAGCACTTAAGTATTTTATTATTTAGTGATACAGTTATTTCTTTTCAAGAACCCAGTGGCGGCGATGCTTTTGACATAGTAAGAAATCGCTTGCGCCAATGTAAAGGACGTGTGCGTAAAATGCAGGCAGATTATTTGGCGTATGCATTAATGGATGCTGTGGTTGATTGTTATTTTAAAATACTGGAAAGAGTTGGCGAACATATTGAACAACTGGATGAAGAAATAACCGAATCTCCGCAAGGTGAAGCGCTTGTTCGTTTGCATGATTTGAAAAGAGAAATGATTTTTTTACGCAGACAAATGTGGCCCGTAAGAGAACTTATTACAAATATGGCCCGTAGCGAAACCGAATTAATACGTGATGTTAATGACGCTTATCTGCGCGATTTGCAAGATCATATCAGTAGATTATTAGATTCTATAGAAGGATATCGAGAGATGTTATCCAGTATTATGGAGGTTTACTTAAGTAACAACTCCCTCAAGATGAATGAAGCCATGAAAGCATTAACGGTTATCTCATCTATATTTATTCCGGTAACTTTTATTGTAGGCGTATATGGTATGAATTTTAAATACATGCCCGAAATAAATAGTCCGTATGCATATTGGATAGTTTGGGCTATTATGCTAATAGTAATGGCGGGTATGGCCATTTTCTTTAAACGAAAAAACTGGTGGTAATTATGATTAAAATTTAATAGCTTCTAAATATATTTTAGTAATTTTAGGATAGGAAATTTTTATGGAAAAGACAATAAACGAAGAGCTGGAAAAGAAAGAAATTCTTAATCGCTATAAACAATTATTAAACGCATCACGTCGCCGATTAGAAAAAGGTGATAAAGAACTTATACGCAAAGCGTTTGAGCTTGCAGTTGAGGCTCATAAAGATATGCGTCGCAAAACGGGCGAGCCTTATATTTATCATCCCATTGCCGTAGCGCAAATTTGTGCCGAAGAAATTGGTTTAGGTACCACCTCTATTATTTGTGGTTTATTACATGATACGGTTGAAGATACCGAAATTACCTTAGCTGATATTGAAGGCATGTTTGGCGAACGTGTAATGAAAATTATTGACGGACTTACCAAAATATCTGGAGTATTTGATCAAACATCTTCTTTACAAGCAGAGAATTTTCGTAAAATGTTGCTTACACTAAGTGATGATATACGTGTTATCTTAATTAAGCTGGCTGATAGGTTGCATAATATGCGCACCCTTGATAGCATGGCGCGCGATAAGCAAATTAAAATTGCATCAGAAACACTTTATTTGTATGCACCTTTAGCGCATCGACTTGGGTTAAATGCTATTAAAACCGAGTTGGAAGATTTAGGTTTAAAGTTTACAAATACCGAAGTATATAATGAAATTGTTGAAAAGCTGGAAGAATCTGAACCGGAGAGAAAAAAATTCATTCAGAAATTTATTGAACCTATTAAGGAGATTTTAGTAGAGCAAGGGTTTAAATGCAAAATTTATGGTCGCCCAAAATCAGTTTATTCTATTTATAATAAAATTAAAAACAAAGGTGTTCCGTTTGAAGAAATTTATGATTTATTTGCGATACGAATTGTAAGCGATAGTTTGCCTGAAAATGAAAAATCAGATTGCTGGCGTATTTATTCAATCATAACAGATTTTTATCATCCTAGTCCGGAGCGTTTACGCGATTGGATTTCTACACCCAAAGCAAATGGTTACGAGAGCTTGCACACTACTGTAATGGGTCCCGAGGGTAATTGGGTTGAAGTACAAATACGTAGTGAACGCATGGATGAAATTGCGGAGAAAGGTTATGCAGCACATTGGAAATATAAAGACACGGCATCTGAAAAAGAAAGTCAGCTTGAAGAGTGGATCAGTAAAATACGCGAAATGCTTGAAAGCGCTGAAGAAAACGCGCTTGATTTTATTGATGATTTTAAACTCAATCTTTTTGCCGAAGAAATTTTTGTGTTCACCCCAAAAGGAGAAATGCGTACCATTCCATCGGGTGCAACTGCTTTAGATTTTGCTTTTGAGATACATAGTAAAATTGGAGAGCATTGCATTGGTGCTAAAGTAAATCACAAATTGGTGCCGTTAAGTTACGTGCTTAAAGGTGGCGATCAGGTAGAATTACTTACATCCAAAAAACAAACGCCAAACGAAGATTGGCTTGGCTTTGTAATTACAGCTAAAGCTAAAGCAAAAATAAAACATGCATTAAAAAATGAACGCAGAAAAATTGCGGATGATGGAAGGGAAATTTTAGAAAGAAAATTCTACAAACAAAAATTAGAATTTACCGTTCAAAACATACAAGACTTTACAAATTTTTTAAAGCTATCATCATCGCAAGAAGTGTTTTATCGTGCGGCTAAAGATGTGGTTGGTATTGCAGAAATAAAAGAGTTTGTAAAATACAAACTACACCCCGAAAAATACGTAACGCAAAAATTAGAGAAGCAGCATACCGTTGAAGAGATGGTTACGCAAGCGCGTGGCAAAAGCAACATGCTTGTTATTGGCGATGATATGAAAGAGCTTGATTATAAGCTTTCACCTTGTTGCACGCCTATCCCCGGAGATGACGTATTTGGTTTTGTTACCGTTGGCGAGGGTATAAAAATACATCGTGTAAATTGCCCGAATGCAGCTAAACTACTTGCTAATTATGCTTACCGTGTGGTTAAAGCAAAATGGAACAGCGATAAATTATTAACTTTCTTAGCTAGTGTTAAAATTACCGGAACTGATGCTATGGGTATTGTAAATAATATTACTAAAGTAATTTCTACACAGCATAACGTAAATATGCGCTCTATTACATTTGATACCGAAGATGGTATTTTTGAAGGAACTATTATGGTTTATGTGCATAGTACAGAACATTTAACCCAGTTAAGCAACAACCTTAAAAAGGTACCTGGTGTAATAAATGTGCAGCGTATTGATGGAGATAATAAAAAATAATTTTTTTAATGCAAAATAAACTACTGCTTTACATCTCCCTTCCGGCAGCGGTTTTAGCCATACTATTTTATTTTTTATCCTTTCAATCTCTTAATAAGATTAAAAGTAGTACGGAAAAAAAACTGCAGGCGCTTGAGCAAGAAGCAGTAGTTGATTTAGATTCTATACACAAGCAATTACATCATTCATCAAAAAATGATTTTGTAAATTATTTAGCGAAAAACTATGCTAATACATTTGCAAAAAAAGGAATTGCATTTTTTATTTATGAAAATGACAGCCTTCAATTTTGGACAGACAACCATCCGGCAGTAGAGAACTACATGCTGAATGTTTGTCTTGAGAAAAAGGTAGTTAAACTTAAAAATGGCTATTATCAGGTTATTCGGCATTCACAAAACGCGTATAGTTCTTTTCAACTATATGCCCTTGTTTTAATAAAGAACGGCTATGCTTATCAAAATAAATATTTAAGAAATTCATTCAATTCTTATTTTGATTTGCCGCATGATTGTGATATACTTGAAAATAAATCAACAAGTAAAAACTCATTTGATATTTTAGATAAATCAAACGAATTTCTTTTTTCTGTTGAGGTAAAAAAAGAGCATAGAAATGAGGTGTTTTCTTTTTTATCTTTTATTATGCTATGTATCTCATTGTTTTTGTTGTTGTATTACTTAAAAAAACAGATACAACCAGAACAATCTGTTTTCCAATTTTTGAAATGGATTTTATTAATTGCATTAGCGCTTGCTGTTTTCTATTTATATCTATTTAAAGTAAATGGTTTATACCTGTTTATCTATTCTATAAATGAAGTAGATGCCTTTGTTTCACCTGTTTTTACCATCTGCTTATTGGCACTAATTCTTTGGGTATTATCGGTTTGTAGGGCTTTAGCAAGTAAATTTGATTTTAAAAAAGATAATTTGTCGTTATTTTCAGCTTACATAATTTTACTGTACGCATCGGGTTATTGCATTAATTTATTTCTCACAAAAACATTTAGCCACCCTTATCTATCAGCAGATTTGGCTGATG
>CAIXZI010000615.1 GCA_903923915.1 uncultured Bacteroidota bacterium | reverse complement strand
TATTTGTCGGTTAGGCTTAAAGCCATTATACGTCATTGATGTGTTGCCACCTTCTACATAAATACTATTTGCGGCATCGTTACCAAACTGACTCTGAGCTCCATTGCGCAAGCCATTGCCCGCTCCAGAAAGAACCACTAAAATAAAAATCCCCCAAGCCACACTAAAGGCCGTAAGAAACGTACGCAATTTATTTTTGCCTATGGTTTCAAATATCTCCTGCCAGTTATCGCGGTTAAACATTTTCTATAATTTGTTCTTCCGTAACAATTAACCCATCTTTTAAACGAATTACACGGTCGGTCATTTTGCTAATATCATCTTCGTGCGTAACAACAACCAATGTTATACCTTGTGCATTTATGTCTTTAAACAAATCCATTACCTCTAATGAGGTTTTAGAATCTAACGCACCTGTAGGTTCATCGGCAAAAATAACTTTAGGTTGTCCTATCAAAGCTCTTGCAATAGCCACACGCTGTTTTTGTCCACCACTTAATTCACTTGGTAAATGATGAGCCCATTCTTTCAAGCCAACTTTATCTAAATATTCTAAAGCCAGTTTATTGCGTTCTTTACGCGAAACTTTTTGATAATATAAAGGAAGTGCCACATTTTCCATGGCATTTTTAAATGACAATAAATTGAACGATTGAAAAACAAATCCTAAAAACTTATTACGCAAATGCGCCGCTTGTGTTTGCGAAAGATTTTTAACCAAGGTTCCGTTTAATAAATATTCTCCGCTATCGTAATTATCTAAAATACCCAATACATTTAAAAGGGTTGATTTACCGGAACCCGAAGACCCCATAATAGATACAAACTCACCTTCTCTAATATGCGCGTTAATGCCTTTAAGCACCTTAAACTCGCTTTTACCAATGTGGTAGCTCTTTTGTATGTTTGAAAGTTTAATCACAAAAAGTAATTTCATCAAAGGTACAGCAATTAAACAAATTAACATTTCCGTTTGCCACGTAAATAATGCGCTCGTACTATTTTAGGTGGGTTTTGGGTGCTAGGTCGCACTCGTCATTTCGAACACGGAAAACAGACAGTGTTTGTTTGAGCGAGCTTCTGCGTTGTGAAAAATCTATGCGCTGTCGGGCTTTATGCTTCAATTTTTTGCTTAGTTAGTTATTTTTTTAATTGTATTGAAGAATGCAACGTATTTCAACAAAAGGGTTTTGCAGCAAATACTTTTTAAACATTTTGCGAAACCGAATATAAAAACTAAAAGAAGTAGCTTAATCCCTAACGTAAATACAAATTATTCACTCCAACGAAAAGAATTTATTTCTACACCTGCTAAACTCAAAGCTCTATCGGTAACTGTTTTGGCAAGATCTTCAAAGGTTTTTGGTTTGCTGTAAAAAGATGGGGTTGCCGGACAAATAATGCCACCTGCCAACATAACAGTTTCCATATTTTTTATATGAATTAAATTTAGTGGCGTATCTCGTGTAACTAAAATTAATTTTCTTCTTTCTTTTAGCATTACATCTGCGGCACGTGTAACTAAATCATTACTTATGCCTGTAGCTATTCTTGCTAATGTACCCATGCTGCAAGGGCATACTATTAAAGCCTGATAAGATGATGAACCCGATGCAAACGGAGCCATAAAATTGTTTTTATCATAAAAAGTAAATGGGTAATTTTTATAATCGGTATTGTCTAATTCAAACTGCCAATTAAATTTGGCGTTGTCACTCATAACAATAGCTATGTTGTTAAATAAATTTTTATACTGTACCAATGTATCAAACAAAACCTTGGCATAAATGGCTCCACTTGCACCGGTAACGGCAATAGCAATATTAATTGGTTTATTGGGCATTAGATGGAGTTGTTATTGTTGGTTTTGACGGTACTCTATAATGTAATGCTAATTGCAGTAAATTATTGTAAAGCCCTTGGTTAAATAAAGAGTACGGAAATTGGCCATGATAAACGCCTGCATATGAAGTTACATAAGGGCGAATGGTAACAATAGAATATTCTAAACGTGCATTAACCGACCAATTACCTTTAAGTTTATAACCTATGCCAACAATATAACTGAAATCAAAATTTCTGTATTTATCATCCATGTAGGTTGGGTTATTGGTTGATACATAAGGAGGGTTTTGTATGAGGTAAGCTGCTGCTGCACCTAATTCAGCTTTAAATTTTTTGTAGTTAAGTTTAAATACAAAAGGAATCTCTAAATAATTTAAGCGAGATAAAAAAAATGGATTAGCAGGGTTGTTTCTAGAAGCGGAATCTAGACCATAATTATGACGAGCACCTTTTTGTATAAACGTTATTCCAAACTCTGCTTCAAAAACTTTTGATAACTGACGATTGATGCCTGCGCCTAACATAAAACCCGGTTTGCTGTAACCTGCATACGTATCGCCATCTACCTGAGAAGCCACTATACCAGCATAAATAACAGGCCTAAATGTTTGGTCTATTGCTTGTGCTTTTAAAGAATTACTTAGTAAAAAAAATACAGTTATAACTAAAAGAAGTCTTTTCATTTAGCTTACCATGGTTTTTTTAAGCGGAGAAATTAATTTAAGAGTTTCTTCTATAATAGCGGCAGCAGATAAACCAACTTCATCATATAATTCTTTCGGCTCGCCATGTTCAATAAATTCATCAGCAATACCTAAACGTTTTACTTGTGCGTTGTAGTTATTATCACTCATAAATTCTATAACAGCACTACCAAAACCACCTTGTAAACAGCCATCTTCAATGGTAATTACTTTTTTATGCGTAGCAAAAATTTCATGCAGCATTTGTTCGTCTAATGGTTTTACAAAACGCATGTCGTAATGTGCCACACTAATGTTTTGTTCTTCTATTATTTTAAGAGCTTCTGTTGCGGTGTTTCCAATATGTCCGATTGACAAAATTGCAATATCTTTTCCGTCTTTAATTTTTCTTCCCTTGCCAATTTCAATTTCTTCAAAAGGAGTTTTCCAATTAACCATAACACCGTTTCCGCGCGGGTAACGAATACTGAATGGCGACGCATTTTTTTCTAACTGAGCCGTGTACATTAAGTTACGAAGTTCTTGCTCATTCATTGGTGCAGCAACAATCATGTTTGGTATACAACGAAAATAAGCCAAATCAAATGTACCATGATGTGTTGGCCCATCTGCTCCAACAAGTCCGCCTCTGTCTAAACAAAAAACAACGTGTAATTTTTGTATGGCAACATCATGTATTACTTGGTCGTAAGCGCGCTGCATAAATGATGAATAAATATTGCAAAAAGGAATTAATCCTTGCGTGGCTAAACCTGCTGAAAAAGTCACTGCATGCTGTTCTGCAATACCTACGTCAAAAGCTCTGTCGGGCATGGCCTTCATCATAATATTTAACGAACAACCACTTGGCATAGCAGGCGTAACGCCCATTATTTTGTTATTTTTTTCTGCAAGTTCAACAATGGTATGCCCAAAAACATCTTGGTATTTTGGAGGCTGAGGTTCTTTCGGTGTAACTTTAATAATCTCTCCGGTATCTTTATTAAACAAACCTGGCGAGTGCCAAACCGTTTCATTTCCTTCTTCACTAAATTTATAGCCTTTACCTTTTTTGGTAAGTACGTGCAGAATTTTTGGCCCCGGTATGTCTTTTAAATCTTTTAATACTTGCACCATACGTTGCACATCATGCCCGTCAACCGGCCCAAAATACCTGAAGTTTAGCGATTCAAATAAATTACTTTGCTTAAGCAAAGATGTTTTTAACGCAGCCTGTACTTTAGATGCAATATCGCGTGCACTTGTGCCAAACTTACTAAACTTACCAAGTAAATTCCAAACTTCATCTTTTACATTATTGTATGTATGCGATGTTGTGATATCGGTTAAATATTCTTTTAATGCACCCACATTTGGGTCGATACTCATGCAATTATCATTAAGCACAACCAACAAATTTGCATGCGATGAACCTGCGTGGTTTAAGCCTTCAAAGGCCATTCCACCTGTCATAGCACCATCGCCAATAACAGCTATATGATGTTTATCTTTTTGTCCTAAGTAATCAGAAGCAACTGCCATGCCTAATGCGGCAGAAATAGAAGTAGAAGAATGTCCTACACCAAAAGCATCAAATTCGCTTTCTGTTCTTTTTGGAAAGCCGCTAACGCCTTTGTATTTACGGTTGGTGTGAAAAGTATCTCTTCGTCCGGTAAGAATTTTATGTCCGTATGCCTGATGGCCCACATCCCAAACTAATTGATCGTAAGGTGTGTTAAAAACATAATGCAAAGCAGCTGTAAGCTCAACTACACCCAAAGACGCACCAAAGTGACCACCTTTAACAGAGACTAAATCAATTATGTATTGACGAAGCTCATCGCATAGTTGCACTAACTCTGCTTCAGTAAGTTTTTTTAAATCTGTCGGCGAATTAATATTAGCTAATAATGGCCCGGGAATAAATCCTTCTCCTTTTACAATTTGCATACATCAAAGATAGTAATTAGGATGCAGTTAATAAAGCCTGGTTTATAATTTGTGTTAAAAATTATTAGATGAAAAAAAGTATTTTTGTGCCATAATATTCAAACCAGCCAAATTGCCTATGAATAACCTGTTTTATGCCACCTATTTTACGTGGATTTTGTCCGAAGTAATTTTAAATCGTTTTGTGCGTTCAAAGTCAACAGACAAAAAAGGTACAGATAAGAAAACAGAGCTTTACCTTTGGTTAATTATTATATCTTGTATTACGATAGGAACAATTATTTCATTTAATATGTATTGCCCTATTTACTTAATTGAAAAAATAAAATATATTGGATTAGCCATCATTATTATTGGAATAATTATACGTTTTATTGCCATAAAGCAATTAGGTAAATTCTTCACGGTTGATGTTACCATTAGAGCGAATCATCAATTAATGCAAAGCGGGCTTTACAAATTACTCAGGCATCCATCATACACAGGTTGTTTGTTGTCTTTTTTAGGATACGGAATTACACTGAATAACTGGATTAGTTTGGTTGTTTTATTTATACCAATTCTTTTAATATTTATATATAGAATGAATGTAGAAGAAAAAGTTTTGACTCAACAATTTGGCGAAAAATACTTAGATTATATGAGTAGAACCAAACGATTAATTCCTTTTTTGTATTAAGTAACCATAAAATATTTTGATATATTTGACTATGAAAAAAATTCTTCTTCTTTTCCTTTTAGTAAGCTTTACAAACATTATTAACGGTCAAAACTGCGAGAAAGGCTGCGGCAAAATAACTAAAGTAGAACCCACCAAAATAAAAGGGGTAAAACCTAATAGAGCATTGCTTTTGTTTAGATTTCAAGGGCCGGATGGCAAGCCTGCTAAAAGCCATATAAAAGTAGTGGTTGATAAAGATACTATGCATCCAAAAATTGATGCAACAGGGTTAGCTAAACTTACAACTAAGCCGGGCACACACAATTTAAAATTTATAGCTAATTATTGGTACAGCGTAAAAATGAATGAGGTTGTTGTTAAGGCAGAAACTACCTATAATATGTTTATACGTTTTGAAGCTAAAGAAATAGGTGCCTCAAAATCTAAAGAGAAAGATTAAACTACCCTTTACCTATATCATAAACTATATTTTTTATTACATGCGCCCATTGTTGGTGGGTTTTGCTTTTATCAAGCGTTTCGGGCATAATAAGTTTACCAAATTTTAATTTGATGTTTTTGTTTTCTAAAGAGAACATTTCATCCGGCAAAAAAAACATTTCTATGTTTGCTTTAATACCTAATTTTTTGCGCCACACGGCAAAATTGTAAAAAAAGTCAGAGTTTTTTCCATCAACATACAAAGGTAAAATAGGTTTATTGTATTGAATGGCCTTGGCTACAAAACTCTTTTTCCACTCTAAATCTTTAATTTCGCCATGTTGTTTTCTGCTAACCAAACCCGCCGGAAACACCATAGATACTCCGCTTGAGGCATAAAAAGAATCAATGGCTTTTAGGGCTTCTACTGATGTTACACCCACTTTATTTACACCTACTAAAACACCATTAAAATTTTTGAGATTGGTTAAAATATCATTTACGGTTGATCGCACATCTTTTCTTTTTTGAGAAACTGCATGTAAAATAGCCAAGCCATCTAAACCACCCAGCGGATGATTAGCTGCTAAAATAATACCACCAGTTTCAGGTAGATTTTCAATTCCTTCCCAAGTAACGTTTGCGCCAATGTACTTTAAACAACCGTCGTTAAAATCATATCCGAAGTTATTTCGGTTAATATAAACGCATTCGTTAATGCGGTCTTCGTGGAGTTTTCTTTTCAAATAATTTATCACAAAACGCGGCAACCACTTATGTAGCGTAGGATTTTTGTCTTTTATGATTTTTTCTATGTCAATTGTTTTCTTAAATGCTTCCATTTCTCAAATTGTTCATTTCGTGTTCATTTCTCTACTTGAATTTCGCCGCCAAAAAAAGCAAAATTCATAAAATGGCTTGTATTAACAGGCTTTTTCAAGCACTAAGTAAAGATATTTTATACAAACAAAAAGTGGTTGAAGGCAAAAACTTTTCAACAAGTGTGGTAAAAAGTGGTTTGAAGTGGTAAATCGTGGTAAAAACTGTCTATTTTTGTCTCATATCAATAAAAAGATGGCTGTCAACAGTTTAATAGGTGAATTTGAATGTAAAGTGGATGCTAAAGGCCGCTTTATGTTTCCTGTTAACCTAAAAAAACAGATGGCTGAGATGTTTGATAAAGGGTTTGTTATCAATAGAAACCTGCACCAAAAATGTTTGGCTCTTTATCCGTTAGAAGAATGGAATAAGTTGAACAAAAAATTGGGCAAACTAAATCGCCTGAAAAAAGACGTAGATATTTTTATCAGACGTGTTACAGGTGGAGCAACCAATTGCGAAGCAGATAATACCGGACGCATTCTTATTCCAAAACCACTTTCAGAATACGCAGACATTAAGAGCGATATAAAAGTTTTAGGCAGCAACAACATTATTGAAATCTGGGATAAAAAAGCATACGACTTATTCTTAACCCAAGATATTGATATAGCAAAATTAGCAGATGATGTTTTTGAGGGTGTTGACTTTAACGATGATAAAGACTAATGGATTATCATCAACCCGTTCTTTTAAAAGAATGTTTAGATGGCTTGCGTATTAAGCCAGATGGCGTTTATGTTGATGTAACTTTTGGCGGTGGCGGACACAGCAAAGCAATTTTACAACAGCTTGGCCCTAAAGGAAAGTTGTTTGCTTTTGATCAGGATAAAGATGCAGCTAACAATTTGCCGGCAGATGATCGATTGACTTTCATTCCTCAAAACTTTATGTATATGAAGAATTTTTTGAGAATGCATGAAGCAACCCAAGTAGATGGTATCCTTGCTGACCTTGGCGTATCGTCTCATCAGTTTGATATTGCGGACAGAGGTTTCTCTATTCGCTTTGAAGCTGAACTGGATATGCGCATGAATCAGTCTTCTAAAAAAACAGCAGCTACCGTGTTGAATGAGTATGATGAAAATCAACTTAAACACATTTTTAGAAGCTATGGCGAGATTGATAATGCTTATAAACTAGTAAAGTTAATTACTGATGCACGCATAACAACGCCAATAACAACAACAGAGCAACTAAAAAATATTATTGCGCCTTGCACACCAAAGTTTAAAGACCATCAGTATTTGGCAAAAGTATTTCAGGCATTGCGCATAGAAGTGAATGATGAAATGGAAGTGCTGAAAGAAATGCTTAAACAGTCGCTCGAAGTTTTACGTGTTGGCGGAAGGTTGGTAGTGATGAGTTATCATTCTTTAGAAGACAGATTGGTAAAGAACTTTATTAAGAGCGGGAATTTTGAAGGCGAAGCGATAAAAGATTTTTACGGAAACATAGATAGGCCATTTGAACTGATAACCCGAAAGCCTGTAACACCAAGCGAAGAGGAGATAGAAAGAAACAGCAGATCAAGAAGTGCAAAATTAAGAGTAGCAGAGAAACAGTAAAAAGATAACATAAACAGGTAGCAGGTAAATGATACCTGAAAAATAAAAAATGATAACTGAATTAAGTGGCAAACAAATTTAAAGAGATAAAAAACGAAGAACCAATTATTGAAGAGGTAAAGCCAGCCTCAGCAACACCTCCACCGACTCCCAAAAAAAAGAAAAGTGGGATCGTAAAATCTCTAAACACATTATTCAGCGGTACATTTTTAAGTAACGACAATGTATTAAAACATATCCCTTTTATTTTATTTCTATCGGTCATTGCCATTTTATACATAGCAAATGGGTATTGGGCCGATGATAAAGTAAGACAAGTAAATAAATTAAATGCACAGATAAAAGATTTCCGTAGTGAATACATCTCTACAAAATCTGATTTAATGTTTGTGAGCAAACAAAGTGAAGTAGCAAAATCGGTAGAGAAATTAGGATTGAAAGAACCAATTGTTCCACCAATGAAAATTGTTGTGGACACATCAAGTAAAAATAAAGTAGTAAACAAAGAAGAAGAAAAATAGAAATTGGAAAACAGGAAAGACATATTATGGAGAACCTACCTGGTGTACATTTTTATGTGCGTATTTGCACTTTCTATTGTATATAAAATCGTACAGGTTCAGTTTGTACAAGGAGATATGTGGCGTGAAAAAGCCAAACAACTTACAACGGCTTATGTAAACATTGAAGCATCTCGCGGTAATATTTTTGATGAGAACGGAAATCTTTTAGCAACCTCTCTTCCTTATTATGAAGTCGGTATGGATGTAAATGCACCGGCTCTCACAAAAGATACATTCAGCAGATACATTAATCCATTATCAGAAGAATTAGCAACTATGTTCTCTGATAAGACCAAGAAAGAATTTAAAAAAACCTTACGTAAAGCCCGCGAAACTCAAGACAGATACGTTGTTCTGCAT
Organism: uncultured Bacteroidota bacterium; assembly: GCA_903923915.1. Classification (GTDB taxonomy): domain Bacteria; phylum Bacteroidota; class Bacteroidia; order B-17B0; family Aurantibacillaceae; genus PALSA-968. Next base: position 1,170 of record CAIXZI010000615.1, on the reverse strand, counting down.
CGTAATGTTTCTTATAGAGATTTGCAAAAAATGAAAAAATTTCCTTTACTAAAAAAAGGCAAGCGCGGTGGTTTGGTTTATTTGCAGACTAACAGAAGAGAACTTCCTTTCAAAATTTTAGCAGCTCGTACAATTGGTTACACTCGCAACGAATTACGTGTAGGTATTGAAGGTGCTTATGATACTATTTTACGCGGAACAAGCGGCAAACGTTTAATGCAAAAAGTGGCTGCTGATGTTTGGCGCCCAATTAATGACGAAAATGAAATTGAGCCAAAAGACGGAAATGATATCTATACCACTATTGACGTAAACATACAAGACGTTGCTGAAAATGCGTTGATGAAAGCGCTTGTAAAGAATGATGCGGCCCAAGGCTGTGTTGTTTTAATGGAGGTAAAAACCGGAGAAATACGTGCCATTGCAAATCTTACTCGTACCGATTCTGGTATGTATAGCGAGCGTTTGAATTATGCTATGGGTTATCCAACAGAACCAGGTTCAACTTTTAAATTGGCTTCATTGCTTGTTGCTTTAGATGATGAGTATGTTGATTTAGATGATGTATTTGATGTTGGTAATGGCGAGTGTATGTATTATAATAAAAAGGTAAAAGATTCTCATCCGCCTAAAAAACCTTTATTGACTGTTCAAGAAATTTTTGAAACGTCTTCTAACGTTGGTACTACAAAAGTCATTACAAAATATTACACAAAAGACCCACAAAAATTTGTAGACAAATTATTGACGTTTAATCTGGGTAAACCACTTGGCTTAGGTATTCCGGGCGAAGGAATTCCGCTTATTAAAAATGTAAAAGACAAACATTGGTCAGGATTGACACTGCCTCAAATGGCCTATGGATACGAGGTTTTAGTTACTCCGCTACAAACACTTACACTTTATAATGCCATTGCAAATAATGGTAAAATGGTTAAACCACGTTTTATAAAAGAGATTATAAAAAACGGAGTTGTAGTAAAAAAGTTTTCTCCTGAAATTATTAATGAGCAAATAGTAAAAGCAACTACTGTACAAAAAGCAAGACGTATGTTAGAAGGTGTTGTTGAAAGAGGCTCTGGTAAAGGGTTAAATATAACAGCATTTAAAGTTGCGGGTAAAACAGGTACGGCACAAATTGCTGTTAATGGAAGTTATGGTTCTGCAGGT
>CAIXZI010000614.1 GCA_903923915.1 uncultured Bacteroidota bacterium | reverse complement strand
GTAAAGTATTGATATTTATCTCTTATGTCTATTGGAGTATCAATAAAATTAATGTTTTCTGCAACACCCATGGCTTTAAACGTATTTTTTGCTAAATCTAAAAATGTACGTGCGGTGCCTGTTCCTAAATTATAAATGCCATTTTGGACTCTGTTTTTATAAAGAAATGAAATTACACTGCACAAATCTTTTACATAAATAAAATCGCGTAATTGCCCGCCATCGCTGTATTTTGGATTGTGAGAACGAAATAATTTTACACTTCCGTTTTGTTTGATTTGATTAAAAGCGTGAAATATAACCGATGCCATTCTACCTTTATGAAATTCATTTGGGCCGTAAACATTAAAAAATTTCAGACCTACCCAATAAGGTGGCTTTGTACTTTGTTTTAACGCCCATTTATCAAAATTATTTTTGCTTTCAACGTACGGATTTAACGGTTTTAATTTTTCAATAATGCTTTCATATTCATCATCATAACCAAATTCGCCTAAGCCATACGTAGCTGCAGAAGACGCATATACCAAAGGAATATTGTGTTTTGCACATAAATTCCAAAGTGTTTGTGTGTAATGTAAATTGAGCCTGTTAAAGGTTTCTACATCAAATAGCGTAGTGTCTGTACGCGCGCCAATATGAAATATAAATTCAACTTTACCTGCATTTGCTTCTATCCAAGTTGGTAATTCATCACGATTTATTTGTTGTGAGATTTTTTTACCTATAAGGTTTTTGTTTTTTTCTGCGTCTGAAAAATCGTCTGAAAGTATAATATCTTCAATGCCTGCACGATTTAACTCGCTAACAAAACAACTTCCTATAAAACCTGCAGCACCTGTAACAATAATCATAGTTAAGAATTAAGAATTCAAAATTAAAACTAATTAGTCGATTTGGCAATTAGTCTATTCGACAATGGCATTAGCTAATTATCGAATAGTCAAATTGACTAATTGTTATTTAACCGGATCATAACCACTACCACCCCAAGGACCACAACGTGCCATGCGTTTTGCGCCCATCCAACTGCCTTTTAATGCGCCATATTTTGTAATAGCTTCGATGGTGTATTGCGAACAAGTGGGTGTGTATCTGCAAGCGGGCATTAAATGCGGCGAAATAGCGTACTGATAAAACTTTACAGAAGCAACGGCAATTTTTTTGGGAAGATTGTTTGACAAGAAAAAATTATTGAGCCTTTTTTTGTTTGAAAGGATTGCAATTAACAATCAATTTAAAGATAGACATATATACAGGCTCTTTCTCTTGTCTATCGGGCATATCCTGGTTATCTAAATTTTCTACACCATACGTTGGCAAAGCATTTTTAAGAGCAAACGAAGATGTGTAATTTGTTTTAATGATAAACGAAATAGCAAAAACAACAACAAGTAAGCCTGTTGAAAAAAGCACTTTTTTATTAGAGATACTCCTTCTCATTTCTATATCAAAAGTAATGCTTTTTTGATTAAAAGCAATATTTTTGCGTAATATAGCCTATTATGCCAAAAATCTTGTTAATTGATGATGAAAAAAGTATCCGCCGTTCGCTGCGCGAGATACTGGAATTTGAGAAATATCAGGTTGAAGAAGCCGAAGATGGACTGATTGGTTTTAACAAATTAATAACTGAACAATTTGATGTGGTTTTGTGCGATGTTAAGATGCCTAAGCTGGATGGTTTAGAATTATTGCAAAAAGTAGGTGCCGAAAATATAGATGTACCCTTGATAATGATGAGCGGGCATGGCAATATAGAAACCGCTGTTGATGCAGTAAAAAAAGGTGCGTATGATTTTTTAACCAAACCTGTTGATTTGAATCGCTTGTTGGTTACGTTGCGCAATGCGTTGGATAAACAACATTTAGTAAGCGAAACAAAAACGCTTCGTAAAAAAGTAGCCAAAGGCTCTGACATTATTGGCAACTCTAAAGCTATTGAAGAAGTAAAACAACTTATTGAAAAGGTTGCACCAACCGATGCGCGTGTTTTAATTACAGGCCCCAACGGTAGCGGTAAAGAGCTTGTTGCAAGGCAATTGCATGAAAAAAGTAATCGTGCCAAATTTTCATTTATTGAAGTTAACTGCGCCGCTATTCCATCTGAATTAATTGAAAGCGAATTATTCGGACACGAGAAAGGCTCTTTCACCTCAGCTGTTGCTACACGCAAAGGCAAGTTTGAGTTAGCCGAAGGCGGTACTTTATTTTTAGATGAAATTGGAGATATGAGTCTTTCTGCACAGGCAAAAGTTTTGCGTGCCTTGCAGGAAAATAAAATTACCCGCGTAGGAGGAGATAAATCTATTTCCGTAAATGTGCGTGTAATTGCGGCTACCAATAAAAATCTGCAAAAAGAAATTGAGAACGGAAATTTCAGAGAAGATTTATTTCATCGTTTAAGTGTTATTCCTATTCATGTTCCATCGCTTGCCGATAGAAAAGAAGATATTCCTTTATTGGCTGAGCATTTTTTAAATATGATTTGCACCGAACAAGGCAATGCTGTAAAAGACTTATCTGATGCGGGAATTAAAGCACTCCAACAATTGCCTTGGACAGGCAACATACGCGAGTTTAGAAATGTAATGGAACGATTAATTATTCTTTGTGATAAAACTATTACAGATAAGGATGTGAAGAAATATACTTCGTTTAATTAATTCTAATGGAAATTATCTTTAAGAATTCTGAATTACAACAATTTGCAAAACTTACTATTCCTAAAATTGAGTATAATAAAGATTTAAAATGGGTGTCTATTGACAAAATTGAAGTAGATATTTTTTATTCTATATTTTCTATTAAATTATTAATTGATACACAAGATAATGACTTTGATTATTTTTTAAAATCTATTGAAAAATTATATGAAGGAGTTATAAAAAGAGCTCATTTTAACCATTTAGATAATTATTTAAAAATAGAAGTATGCCGCGATCACCCAACAAGACAGATATATCTTAGTAATGACGACTGCTACTTTATTGTATTTAAAGTGCATGATAACATGGG
>CAIXZI010000613.1 GCA_903923915.1 uncultured Bacteroidota bacterium | reverse complement strand
CGGGTTTTGTAACATTTATTATATTAACGGTTTTAAGAAGAAAAAACATGCAGAGTTCTTAATAATATTATGTTTGTTTATCGTATATATCAATTTTTTTCTAAGCACCGATTTATGTTGGTGGCCTTGGTTTTGATGTGTGTTCTAGCTGCAAGTTACTTTGCTTCAAAAATAAAAATTGAAGAAGATATTACACGTTTCATCCCGAAGGATAAAAAAGTAAATAACATAAATGACATCCTAAACAGTTTAAAAATAAAAGACAAACTGGTTGTCAATATCTACAATGCCGATACAACTACTGCGAATCCCGAAAGTATAAAAGCTACTGCGGATGCACTTGCAGATATACTGCTAAAAAAATTTGGAAACGGATATATAAAAGAAATAAAATATAAAATTGCTGATGACAATCTGGCTAATTTATATCAAACCTTTTACAACTATTTACCTGTCTTTTTGGAGGAGAAAGATTATCGGCAAATTGAAAAAAACATTCAGAGAGATTCTATAAAACAAATTCTACAAAATGATTATAAAACCCTGCTATCTCCAACCGGTATGGTGTTTGGTAGGTTTATTAAAAAAGACCCATTAAACATAGTGCCTTTAGTTTTAAAAAAATTGAAAGGCTTGCAATACGATGAAAATTTTGACCTGAATGAAGGATACATCTTCACAAAGAACAATAAAAATCTTCTTTTCCTAATTACACCTTCAGTTGCTTCAAACGAATATGCCGCTAATAAAGTTTTCCTTTCTTTTTTAGATAGCATCATTCCTGTTTTAGAAAATAAAAATCAGGTAAAGATTGAATACTTTGGTACGGCAGCAGTTTCCTTAGCAAACTCTGAGCAAATAAAAAAAGATTCTACTTTAACTTCTATACTTGCGCTTAGCATCATTACGCTTATTTTAATTTTATATTTCAGGCGCATTCTTATCCCCATTTTTATTTTATTGCCCGTTGCTTTTGGTGCTGTATTTTCATTAGCATTAATTTATTTAGTAAAGGGAGAAGTATCCGCCATTGCTTTAGGCGCAGGTTCAATTGTGTTGGGGATTGCAATAAACTATTCGCTGCATTTTTTTACGCATTTTAAGCATGAACAATCTATCGAACGTGTTTTAAAAGATTTGACTGCGCCCATGTTATTGGGCTGTACAACAACAGTAGCAGCCTTTCTGGCATTACATTTTGCAAAATCAGAAGCCATGCACGACTTTGGTTTGTTTGCAGGCTTTAGTCTCATTGGAGCTGTTTTGTTCTCGATAATTGTATTGCCACACCTTCTTAAAAAAGATAAAACACATGTAGATTCTTCAACAGAGAATAAATCTGTTTGGATGGAAAACATTATTTCCTATCAGCTGCATAAAAATAAAATTGTGCTTATTGTCTTTGGATTACTGACTGTATTATTTTCATACACTGCTCGTAATGTAAGTTTTGAAACCGATATGATGAAAGTTAATTATCAGCCCGAAAAATTAATTCTTGCCGAACAACATTTGAATGCGCTCAATAAATTTTCCTTACGATCAGTGTATGTTATTTCAAACGGAAGCAATGCCAACGAAGCATTGAAGGCTCACGAACAGGCGGTTGCAAAACTTCAGCAATTGAAGGAAAATAAAATTGTTGCAAAATTTTCTTCGGTTACAAGTCTATTGGTTTCAGATTCTTTACAAAAAATAAGAATTGACAGATGGAATAAGTTCTGGTCGTTACGCAAAGATTCGGTTAAGAAAAATTTGATCATTTATGGAAATGAATTAAAATTTAATGAAGCGGCATTTTCTTCTTTTTATGAATTGCTGGATAAAACATTTACTCCCGTAAATCTTATTCAAAACGATACGCTTAGAAATTTGGTGGATGATTGGATAACAGAAAAAAATAATAAAACGGCGATCATTTCTTTATTAAAAGTGCCCGATGAAATAAAATTAAAAGTATATGATGCCTTCGCTACAACACCTCACACTATTGTTTTTGATAAACAATATCTTACCACAAAATATGTAGAAGTTATTAGTTCTGATTTTAATACCATTTTACTTATTACAGGGTTGTTGGTATTTGGTTTTATGTTACTGTCCCACGGACGAATAGAACTTGCATTGATAAATTTCCTTCCTATGTTTATTACCTGGCTTTGGATATTAGGCATCATGGGCATACTCGGTCTAAAATTCAATATCATAAATGTTATTATCTCAACTTTTATTTTTGGTTTGGGAGATGATTACAGTATTTTTATTATGGATGGCTTGAGCCACGAATACAAATACGGGCGTAAAAATTTAGATTCCTACAAATCCTCTATTTTTCTTTCTGCATTAATAACAACTATTGGTTTTGGTGTATTGCTTTTTGCAAAACATCCGGCACTAAAATCTATTGCAGCTATTACCATCATTGGCATGTTGGCAGTTGTGTTTATTTCATTTATTGTGCAACCTATGTTGTATAATGCCTTAATTCTTAATCGTGTAAAAAGAAAATTACCACCAGTAACAGCAACAAATTTCTTTTTGATTTGGTTAGGATTTAGCGTTTTTTTTGCTGGAAGTTTTATTGTAAGATGGGGTGGCTCACTAATTTTAATGTTATATCCCGGGAATAAATCTAAAAGAAGATATGCATTTCATAAGTTGTTTATGAATATGTGTAAGTTTATTATTTACTTCTTTGCTAATGTAAAAAAGAATATCATTAATAATCATAAAGAAGATTTCAAAAAGCCTGCCATTATTGTTTGCAATCACCAATCTTATATAGACTTAGCTTTGCTTCCAACACTTTATCCTAAAATGAATTTATTTACTAATAAATTTGCGTGGAATTCCTTTCTCTTTGGCAAAATTGTAAAACTAGCCGATTTTTATCCAGCTAATTTGGGCTACGAACAGTCTATCGAAAAAGTTAAAGAAAAAATGAAAGATGGTTATTCAGTGCTTATTTTTCCGGAAGGAACACGTTCTACTACTGGAAATATTTTGCGTTTTCATAAGGGCGCATTTCTTTTGGCAGAAAAATTACAAGTAGATATTATACCTATTGTACTACATGGAGCAGATTATTGCCTTCCTAAAAATGATTTTTATTATAGAGAAAGTACGCTTACGTTAAAAATTTTACCTCGTATAAAACCTACGGATGATTTAGTAAAAAATGGGTATCAGGAAGCGGCTAAAAATATTTGCAGTTTAATGCGCGGTGAATTTCAAATCATTAAAAAAGAGGTTGAAATAACTAAATTTTATCGCGCCGAATTAATTAGAAATTATATTTATAAGGGTCCGGTTTTAGAATGGTATTGTCGCATTAAAACAAAACTAGAAAACAACTATCAGCAGTTTGAAGATTTGATTCCTAAAAAAGGCAAGATAGTTGATGTTGGCTGTGGATACGGGTTTCTGTCTATTATGCTTGGACTGATGAGTAAAGAACGAGAAGTTTTGGGTATTGATTATGATGATGAAAAAATTAGTGTTGCAAATAATTGTTTGTCAAAATCTGAAAAATTAAATTTTATTTATGCAGATGTTACGACCTATCATTTTGAAAAAGCAGATGCATTTATTATTAATGATGTGTTACATTATTTCTCTACTGAAAAACAAATTAAACTAATGGAAGATTGTATCAGACAATTAAATGCTAATGGAGTTTTAATTATACGCGATGCAGATGCCAGTATGCAAAAACAACATCGTTTTACAAAACTAACCGAATTTTTTTCTACTAAATTCGGATTTAATAAAACAACAAAAGGTGAGCTTCATTTCTTTTCTTCTGATTTAATAACAGATGTATTAAAGAAATTTCCAGCCTTAAATTGTAAAAAAATAAGTGATAGTTCTATTACTTCAAATAATATATTTGTTATTACAAACAACAACCATAATGAGCAATAAATACGATGTAGTTATTATTGGCAGCGGCTTAGGCGGCTTATGCAGCGCATACATTTTAAGTAAAGAAGGGTATAATGTTTGCGTGCTTGAAAAAAACAGGCAAATAGGTGGCAATCTGCAAATATTTTCGAGAAGCAAATCTATTTTTGATACAGGCATACATTACATTGGTGGTTTAGCTGAAGGACAAAACCTAAATCAGTATTTTAAATACTTTGGTTTAATGGATAAACTTAAATTAAAGCAATTAGATGTTGATGGTTATGATCATGTAAGTTTTGGTGGAGACCCACAGGTATATAAACACGCACAAGGTCATGATAATTTTGTGGAAACACTTGCACAGCATTTTCCGCAAGAGCGAGAAAATCTAACAAGGTATGTACGCAAGATGCGCGAAATTTGCGATTTCTTTCCGCTATACAGAGTAAGCAACGAAGCAAAAGATGTTACGCGCGCCGATTTTTTAGAAACAGATACTAAGGCCTACTTGGAAACCGTTACTTCAAATAAAAAATTGCAAAATATTTTAGGTGCAACAAACCCACTATATGCGGGTGAAGCAGACAAAACACCTTTATATGTGCACGCACTTGTTGTAAACTCATATATAGAAAGTGCATGGCGTTGTGTAGATGGTAGCGGACAAATTGCAAAACACCTAGGCGATTCTATTAAAGAAATGGGTGGAACGGTTCTAAATTATAGCGAAGCAAAAACATTTAATTTTTTAGGTGATGAAATTAAAGAAGTAGAGCTTACCGACGGTAGAATAATTGAGGGTAAAAAATTTATCTGTAATACAGATTTATCAAAAGCCTTGGAGATGGTTGATAGCAATCATCTTCGTCCGGCGTATAGAAATAGAATAAATAATTTAGAAACTACCATATCTGTTTTTATTGTGTATTTGGTTTTAAAGCCGGGCACTTTAAAATACTTTAACCACAACATTTATCACAATTTTGGAAGCGATGCTTGGGATGCTATGAATTATACCGAAGAAAGCTGGCCAAAAGGTTATGCGTTATTTTCTCAGGCATCTTCCAAATCGCCTGAGCATGCAGATAGTTTAATTGTAATGGGCTATATGCGTTATGATGAAGTGGCGCAATGGATAAATACAAAAAATATTACTCCAAATCATATTGAAAAAAGAGGCGATGATTACGAAGATTTTAAAAACAGAAAAACAGAAAAATTATTAGATGCCATAGAGCATAGTTTTCCAAACATTAAAAAAAATATTGTTAGTCAACATACCTCAACACCATTAACATATAGAGATTACATCGGAAGTAAAGATGGCAACCTATATGGCATTGCAAAAAATTATAAAGACCCATTAAAAACATTTATCTCGCCTCGTACAAAGGTGCCTAACTTGTTACTTACAGGCCAAAACATTAATTTTCATGGAGTTTTAGGTGTTACCATAAGCTCAGTAGTAACGGCATCAGAGTTGGTTGATAAAACTAATCTTGTTAAACAAATACAATCGGCAACTTAATTTCAATTTTGTTGTGTAACTTTATTAGTATCAATTGCAGTTATTATGCAACGCAGAATATTTATAAAAAATTCTTTATTAAGTTTAATCGCCATGAATAATTTATCTGATTTAAAAAATCTATCAAATACATTTTCTACTCATCAAACAAAAATGCCATTATTATTTGTTGGACATGGTAACCCCATGAATGCCATAGAGGATAATGAATATAGTTTGAAATGGAAAACATTAGGTAATGAGTTGCCCAAACCGCAAGCCATACTTTGTGTTTCGGCACATTGGGAAACACGAGGCACATTTGTAACCGCTATGCAAAAGCCAAAAACTATTCATGATTTTGGAGGCTTTCCGCAAGAATTATTTGATGTACAATATCCCGCAAATGGAAACCCAACGTTGGCGAAACAAATAAAAGATGAAGTTAAAAACACAGTTATAGGATTGGATGAAACCTGGGGCCTAGATCATGGTTGCTGGAGTGTTATAAAACGTATGTACCCAAATGCTGATGTGCCCGTGCTACAATTAAGTATAGATTATACAAAGCCTGCACAATATCATTATGATTTAGCTAAGGAACTTTCTTCATTACGAAACAAAGGTGTGCTTATTGTTGGAAGCGGCAACATGATTCATAATTTAGGTAT
>CAIXZI010000612.1 GCA_903923915.1 uncultured Bacteroidota bacterium | reverse complement strand
ATCTCTTTGAATATTCTAAAATGAAAAAAATGAAAAAAACAATTTTACTTTTTATCTTCTTTATAGTAAACAGCATTGTTTATTCGCAACCAAATCAGGGAGGGACGCCTTTAACATATTCGCAAGATTATTTTAATCTATTTCTAAAAGGAGATACTTCACAAAGCAATATAACATCATTTACTGCGCCTGCAACAGATAATGAAGTTGAAAGGAAGAAAGCAGATGTATACCCTACTCTTGCCGTAGGCGGAATAAACCTACCTGCGGACATAGATGTATTATCAACAGCATCTATGCAATATTTAGCGGATAGTAGCAAACTATATCTTATGAAAATTGTTTCTAGTACAGCTTCAGGTATTTCAATAAACTTTAATAATTTTAATTTGCCGGTAGGCGCCCGTCTATTTTTTTATAACGCATCTAAAACAATGCATGCCGGTTGCTTTACAAACAAAAATAATAGAACAGATTTCAAATTCAATACACAGGGTATAACTGGCAATACTATATTTATTGAATATTATGAACCTAAAATTATAACTACTGTTTCTAAATTACATATTTATAGTATAGGGCATGAATTTCCTAGGGTTTCTAAAGCTGCAAATGGATCTGCAAATAGAACATACACAGGATTCAATAGCCTGCCATGTGAGATTAATATGGAATGTAAACCCCTTAGTGGGTGGGAGTCAGAAGCATCATCTGCAGCCCAAATATATATAAATGATGGGATTCCAGGTCATAATAGAATTATAGCGTCAGGTGTGTTACTTAATGACGCACTTGGTGATGGTTATCCATATTTTTTAACGGCAAATCATATAATAAATGAGGTATTAGGTGTAGCAAGCACTTCAGATAATGATGCTAAAAACAGCCTTATTGATTGGGAGTTTAGATTTACAGATTATGAATCTTGTCCTGATCCTAGTAGTGGAGATGATCCGGAGCCACATCCTTTTCATTCCTTACTAGGTGCCACTATTGTGGCCAGAGATAGAGCTGTAAAAGGCACTGATTATCTTTTGCTTGATTTAATGCCTGCTTTTGCTTACTCAGTGCTAAGTCCTTCTGCAACTTTTGCAAATTGGGGAGTATGTTATTCCGGATGGGATAATTCAGCAATTCTTGGCTTTAATAGTATTCCACTTGTATGTTTTCATTTCCCACAGGGAGACTTTGAAAAAGTTTCTTACACTAATAATCCTGCTGCAGGTGCATATAGCGGCGTAGTACTTACAAATGGTACACTAAGAGAGGACATGATTGGAGTAGTTTGGGATTCACAGGGTGGCACAATTACTCATGGGTTAACCGAAAAAGGATCTTCAGGCGCCCCTTTATATTATGATCATAGAGTGGTTGGACAATTATTTGGGGACTTGCCGAATGATGGTAGTGTGACCCCGGATTGCAATAGTAGTACTTACACTAATTACAAAAGTACTTATGGCGATCTTAATTACACTTGGAGAGATGATGCTGATTTTTCGCAAGCTTTGAATAGATATCAATTTACAGGGCCTTCAAAAGTAAACACATTATGCCCAGGTATAGGTGGGATATCTGGTTATGATTGGACTGCACCTGACCCTAGTAGTGGAACACCAGGGTCTATAACACAAACACCAAAAATAGTGGCGGGTTCTACTATTGAAGATGTTTTACCAAGTGATTATATGGACTTGAACGGAGTTTTATCGGGGAATAGAATTGGTCAACACCCCACTGCTTCATTATGCCCCGGCGACAGACCTGTACTTTATTTAAATGATGGTAAAGTACAGAACGATAACAGGCAGTGGCAAACTTATTTTGGATACAAAGATATAGTAAGCCCATGCAGTGACCCACACATAAGTACCACAGGGGGGATTAATTGTGCAACATGGTCTGAAGCATTAGGGTTTTGTAATTGCTATATAGGAGTTGATCAATATTTTTTAAGCGTTACTCCAAATTGTGATGAGAACTTCCAAAACTGTGGAAATGAACTATCTTCTTGGTTTAATCATACAAGTTTTATTTACGGCGATCTACCACGTTTACAATCAATTGATGTGAGCAGTGCATTTGGTATAGATTTTCTACCCGGTAATCATTATAAAATTAAATTAGCTACAATTAATGATAATAGTGCTATTGGAGCAACTGGCTGGAATGAGGGTGTAATAAAATTAAATATGGCTGCTTATGATTGGGATCTATCTAATAGAAATCCTCAAGAAGGTGATTATGTTGCGGCATCTCATATAAAGTTAAATAATACTATTATAAATGGAAGTGACCCTCAACAGGTTATTAATGAAGCAGGAGTTGAAATACATATGGAACCTGGTACAGCCATTACAGGTGGCTATCATGGGTATATAAACCCACAATTACCTTGTTATGATGGGCAGAGGCTTGCAAATAACTCTGATACTACATTAATTACCAAAGAAAATGTAACATACTATCCATATAATAAAAACAATCAACAACCTAAACTAAATAATGATGATGGTTTTATACCGCCCGGTATACTTAAACAAACTAAAATGATATCAGGATTTAATTATAAATATAGTATTTGGCCTAATCCATCTAATTCTAAAGTTAATATAGGCTTTAACACGAATGACAAGGATAAGGTTACTATAAGTAT